>CAJUSS010000005.1:0-2331 GCA_910588895.1 uncultured Lachnospiraceae bacterium | reverse complement strand
GCTGTGGAAAACCTGCTTACCATCGCCAGCATCAAGTCCATGGCTAGGCAGGTAGACATGACCGAGGTCGCCATCGACCGCCAGAGCTTTCGCCTCACCCTCTATCCCAAAGCTCGCTTAGATCCGCAGGGACTTATCCAGGTAGTCGAGTCCTACAAAGGCAAGCTCACTCTGGCCACCGGTGACGCCCCGGTACTGACCTACCATGACAACCGGAAGAATGGGACCTGCCAGCCCATGATCGACCAGGTCCGGAAAGTGCTGCGGGAACTGCAGCCATATATCGCACCTTGAAAACTGCACAATTTCGCTGAGGATCGAGCTGGATTTTTCTACGAAGATTTTTTGAAAAAAGGGGGGGCTCCTGTTGACTTTTGTATACATATGATATATAATAAAATCGTTAAAAAAATAACGTTAATAAAATAACGTTAATAATTTAACGTTAGATCATCTATAAACAAACAAAATAGGAGGTAACAAAAATGGCAGAAACAAAGACCCAGGAAGCAGTAGCAGAGCCGAAGCAGGATCTCATCGACAATGTGGACGCACTGCAGGCCCGCATGAAGGAGATGCGCAAGGCGCAGCAGATCTTTGCCACCTACAGCCAGGAGCAGGTGGATAAGATCTTCTTTGCGGCAGCCATGGCTGCCAACAAGGCCAGGATCCCGCTTGCAAAGATGGCGGTCAAGGAGACCGGTATGGGCATCGTGGAGGACAAGGTGATCAAGAACCACTATGCTGCCGAGTACATCTACAACGCGTACAGGAACACCAAGACCTGTGGCGTGATAGAGGAGGATACTGCCTTCGGGATCAAGAAGATCGCAGAGCCGATCGGTCTGGTAGCGGCTGTCATCCCTACTACCAACCCCACTTCTACCGCTATCTTTAAAGCGCTCCTCTGCTTAAAGACAAGGAATGCCATCATCTTCAGTCCCCATCCCCGTGCAAAGAACTGTACGATCGAGGCAGCAAAGATCGTATTGGAAGCAGCCGTGGCAGCAGGCGCTCCGGAAAAGATCATCAGCTGGATCGACGTTCCCAGTCTGGAGCTGACCAATGAGGTCATGCGGGAAGCGGACACGATCCTGGCTACCGGCGGCCCCGGTATGGTGAAGGCGGCATATTCCTCCGGTAAGCCCGCATTAGGCGTTGGCGCAGGCAATACACCGGTCATCATCGACGAGACGGCGGATATCCGCATGGCCGTCAGCTCCATCATCCATTCCAAGACCTTTGACAACGGCATGATCTGCGCTTCCGAGCAGTCTGTGACCGTGGTAGGGGATATCTACGATGCGGTCAAGAAGGAATTCCAGGACAGAGGCTGCTACTTCTTAAAGCCGGATGAGCTGGATAAGGTACGCCACACGATCCTGATCAACGGCGCGTTAAATGCCAAGATCGTGGGTCAGCCCGCTCATAAGATCGCGAAGCTGGCCGGCGTTGAGGTGCCGGAGGCGACCAAGATCTTGATCGGTGAAGTGGAATCGGTGGACATCTCCGAGGAGTTCGCACATGAGAAGCTGTCTCCTGTGCTGGCTATGTACCGCGCAAAGGACTTTGACGAGGCGATCGTAAAGGCTGAGCGTCTGGTGGCGGACGGCGGCTATGGACATACGGCTTCCCTGTACATCCATCCCGCCCAGAAGGAGAAGATCATGAAGCATGCAGGTGCCATGAAGACCTGTCGTATCGTGATCAACACACCTTCCTCCCATGGCGGTATCGGCGATCTGTATAACTTCAAGATGACTCCGTCCCTTACCTTGGGCTGCGGCTCCTGGGGCGGCAACTCCGTTTCCGAGAACGTAGGCGTGAAGCATCTGTTAAATATCAAGACCGTGGCGGAGAGGAGAGAGAATATGTTGTGGTTCAGAGCGCCCCAGAAGGTGTACTTCAAGAAGGGCTGTATGCCGGTGGCATTAGATGAGCTGGGGACCGTGATGGGCAAGAAGAAATGCTTCATCGTCACCGACACCTTCTTATATAAGAACGGCTATGTAAAGCCGATCGAGGAGAAATTAGACCAGATGGGCATCCAGCACACCTGCTTCTACGAAGTGGCGCCCGATCCCAACCTGTCCTCCGCCCTTGCAGGCGCAAAGGCCATGACCGCATTTGAGCCGGACTGCATCATCGCTCTGGGCGGCGGTTCCGCTATGGACGCAGGCAAGATCATGTGGGTATTATACGAGCATCCGGATGTGGACTTCTTAGACTTGGCGATGCGCTTCATGGATATCCGCAAGAGGGTCTACACCTTCCCGAAGATGGGCGAGAAGGCTTACTTTGTGGCCATCCCCACCTCCTCCGGTACTGGTT
>CAJUSS010000004.1 GCA_910588895.1 uncultured Lachnospiraceae bacterium | reverse complement strand
ATGCCGCTTTCCAGGTGGGGACAGTCATCACCACCACCGGCTTTGCCACCACGGACTTTGACCTGTGGCCGGAATTTTCCAAGACGATCCTGGTGGTCCTGATGTTCGTGGGGGCCTGCGCGGGCAGCACGGGCGGCGGGATGAAGGTGTCCAGGATCCTGATCGCCTTTAAGCAGGTGAAACGAGAGCTGGGGAACCTGACCCATCCCCAAAGCGTGAAGATCTTAAAGCTGGAGGGAAAAAAGCTGGAGCACAATGTGATCCGGTCTGCAAACGGGTACTTTTTGGCCTATGCGTTCATCTTTGCCGCATCCCTGCTCTTAGTCAGCCTGGACGGCTTTGACCTGACCACCAATATGACGGCGGTGGCTGCCACGTTCAATAACATCGGTCCCGGCCTGTCAAAGGTGGGACCTACCTGTAATTGGAGCGGCTTTTCGGCTTTTTCCAAGTATGTCTTTATGTTCGATATGCTGGCCGGGAGGCTGGAGATCTTCCCCATGCTCTTGCTGTTCGCGCCGGGGACATGGAGGCGGGGCTTTTAGGGGAAAGTGACTGCCGATGATATCCCTGCCGCGGAAAAAGTCTTGTAGAGGCAGGGAGCGTGTGGTATGATGAGCAGACAGATATAGAACATACGTTCAAAGGAGGGTGCAGGATATGCGATATCGTGCGTTAGGCGGCACAGGCTTGATGGTAAGTGAGATCGGCATGGGCTGCGAGGGGTTTGCCGAGGATGGCTGTAAGAACACAGAGCGGCTTTTTGACGCGGCAGATCGGTATGGGATCAACTATTTTGATCTGTATACGTCCAACCCGGAGGTGCGAAGGAGTGTGGGGGAGGCGCTGAAAAGCCGGCGGGAGAAGTTCATCATCCAGTCCCATATCTGTTCGATCTGGAAGAACGGGCAGTATGAGCGCAGCCGTAAGATCGAGGAGGTGAAGGCCGGCTTTGAGGAGATGATGTCTCTTTTGCAGACCGACTATATCGATGTGGGGATGATCCACTATGTGGATTCTTTAAAGGACTGGGATGAGATCGCCCAGGGACCGGTGCTGGAGTATGTCCTGGAGCTTAAAGCGTCCGGGAGGATCCGGCATATCGGTCTGAGCAGCCATAATCCGCAGGTAGCGCTGAAAGCAGTGGAGAGCGGACATACAGAGGTGCTGATGTTCAGCGTCAATCCCTGCTATGATCTGCAGCCGGCTTCCGAGGATGTGGAGGACCTTTGGAAGGAGGAGCATTATCGGGAGAAGCTGGTGAACATGGATCCGGAGCGCCAAAAGCTGTACGAGGTCTGCCAGCGGATGGGCGTGGGGATCACCGTCATGAAGGCTTTTGGCGGCGGCGATCTGCTGGATGAGAAGCTGTCCCCGGCCGGAAAAGCCCTCACCCCGGCCCAGTGCATCCACTATGCCCTTACCCGCCCGGCAGTAGCCACCGTCCTGGCAGGCGCTCACTCGGTGGAGCAGCTGGAAAAGAGCGTATCCTATGAGGATGCGTCGGAGGAAGAGAAGGATTATGCGCCGGCCTTCGCCTCCTTCCCCAAGATCAGCTGGGAAGGGCATTGCATGTACTGCAGCCATTGTGCGCCATGTCCGGCGCAGATCGATGTAGCTTCCGTCACCAAGTTCTTAAACCTGGTAAAGGCCCAGGGGGAAGTGCCGGAGACAGTGCGGGAGCATTATAAGAGTCTGGAGCACCATGCCGGGGAATGTGTGCGGTGTGGGGCTTGTGAAGGGCGATGTCCGTTTAAGGTGAAGATCCGGGAGAACATGAAAGAGGCGGCGAGGATCTTTGGGATGTAGCGTGCAGAGATCTTCATAGTAAGATAAAGAGGGGGCAGTCGCAAAATGCGGCGATCTTAGGATGGCTGATGCTGGTCATGACGTCAGCGCCTTATATCCTGTGGATCGGTCATTTTGTGACTGCCCCCTTGCGTTCATCGACCCCTTTTACATATCATTCGACGGTGACGGATTTCGCCAGGTTACGCGGTTGATCTACATCCAGGCCCTTCCCCAGGGAGGCGTAGTATGCGATCAGCTGCAGCACCACCGCGATGGGGAACACGGTGAAGATGTCCTGGACAGCCGGGATCGTGATGTGGACATCGGCCAGATCCGCAGAGACGTCCTTTCCCTCCTTGGTGACGAGGATCACAAAGGCGCCTCTGGCTTTGACCTCCCGCACATTGGACATGGATTTGGCGAAGATGTCATCCTGAGTGGCGATCGCGATCACCGGTACCTTATCTGAGATCAGGGCGATGGTGCCGTGTTTTAATTCCCCTGCGGCGTACGCCTCTGAATGGATGTAGGAGATCTCCTTCAGCTTCAGAGCCCCTTCCAGAGAGAAGGCATAGTCCAGTCCCCTGCCGATAAAAAAGGCATCGGGACTGTTGATGATGTGGGAAACTACGGCCTTCATCTCGTCTTTTCGCCGGATCATGTCTTCCATGGCCGGGATCACGTCCAGGAACTCCTGCAGGAAGGTCACGGCCTGCTCGTTTGTATATCGTCCGCGCACCAGCGCCATGCGGCAGGTGATCAGATACAGGGCGGCTAACTGGACGGAATAGGCTTTGGTGCTGGCCACGGCGATCTCCGGGCCGGCGTGGGTGTAGAGGACATACTGGCTCTCCCGGGCGATGGTGGATCCCTTCACATTGACGATCGCCAGGGTCTTGGATCCGTATGCCTTAGCAAGCCCCATAGCGGCGATGGTATCCACTGTCTCACCGGACTGGGAGATGACGATCACCAGGGTGTCCTCATCGATCAGCGGCTGCTGGTAACGGAATTCCGAGGCGATGGTGACGGTCACCGGGATGCGGAGCAAAGGCTCCATGATGGTCCTCGCCACCATCCCAGCATGCATGGCAGTGCCGCAGGCCACGATGTGGACCTGGGAGCAGGAGAGGAAGAGCGCATCGGGGATGCCGTCTTCGGAAAGGTCGGGCAGCCCTTTGCTCAGCCTGGGGAGTACCGTGTTCTTCATGGCCTCCGGCTGTTCATGGATCTCCTTCAGCATGAAATGAGGGAATCCGTTCTTCATGGCGGCATCCATGTTCCAGTTGACCGTCATTGTTTCCGGCTGGGTCTTCGAAAGATCGTCCAGACGATAGGTCTGGACCTTATAAGGGGTGAGACGGACCAGCTCCCCCTCCGGCACCACGAAATAAGAGTGGGTGTAGGGGATCAATGCCGTCAGATCCGAGGCGATCAGAGCGCCGGAATGGGTGTACGCAGCCACTAAGGGACTGGTCTTGCGGATCGCATAGACCTCCCCTGGCCGGTCGGCAAAAAGGATACAGAAGGCATAGGAGCCCTCCGACCGCCTGACCAGCTCCTGGATCGCCGTAAAGGGATCGTCCTTGTAAAAATGATCTAGGACGTGGGCGGCCACCTCGCTGTCGGTCTGGGAGACCAGCTTATCCTGCAGCCCGAACTCCTCTGTCAGCTGATGATAGTTCTCGATGATCCCGTTGTGGATCAAGGTGATGCGCCCTGCCTGGTGAGGGTGGGCGTTCGCATTGGTGACACCGCCGTGGGTGGCCCATCGGGTGTGGCCGATCCCACAGTGGGAGCTTCCCTGCAGCTTTTCGCAGGTCTCCTTTAAGGCGGCCACCTTTCCTACCTGTTTTACAAGCCGGACCTGGGAGACCGTATCGAAAAAGGCGATCCCTGCACTGTCATAGCCGCGATATTCCAAGCCTGCAAGGCCCTCGATCAGAAGCCTTTTGGCTTCCAGAGGACCTGAATAACCGATTATCCCGCACATATCTCATCCTCCATCTGTTTTTAGTCTGCGCAAAAACTGTCTGTCGGGCGGCAGATCGCCCGTGACGATCTGTCTGGAGCGGTCCGCCCATATACAGTTCCATACATTACGTCTCCAACTTGCCTGCTCCTCTGTCCTTTGTTTTGCAGTCACCTGCATATTTGGGGCAGCGGTGGCGCGCGCAGGCGGCACGGGAGAGTATCCGCCGAATCCTTCGATAACCTCTCCACCTCGTTAACCGATCCCAGGAGCAGCAGTCTTTTGGCTGTCGCTCTTCACGGTCCTGTCGTCGGTACATGGCGCTTAGCTCTGCTATAGGGGTCCGCATCCTCCTTTTGTACGCGGATCGAAGCCATTATAGACCAGTTGGCTGGAAACGTCAACTTTCTTAAAGCGGATTAAGGAAACCTTAATCATTCGCTCTCTGTTTTTTAAGAGCAGGATATGCTATACTAAAGCGGAAAATGCGAAAAAAAGTGAAAGCGTGGGGCGAGCTTGAAAAAGATACCATTTGATAAGAGGATGCAGGCCAATAGAAAAAGGGGGCCTGAAGATCCCGCAGGAGATAAAAGGCCGGATCTGCGCCGGCGGATCGGACAGTCCTTGACCCGGCTGAAGACAGACAGAGACCTGCAAAAAAGGACCGTTCTGGCGGTGACGGCCATCTGTATCGGGGTCGGTCTGGGCGAGATGAGCCGGCTCTATGGCTTTCAAAGGGCGTTAAAGGAGGAGGCCGCTCAGGCTGGGGCAAAGGCCTTGAAAGAAACTGCGGTCGTCCAGGAGACGGCTGGCCCGAAGGAAGTGCCGGCAACAGAGCCGGAGACAGAACCGGAGGAAAAGCCCTATACGCCATCTCCAGACCGTTTGAACCTGGCCTATCACTATCCAAAGGACAGCGATGGGGAGGATATCATCGACAGCTATGCGGGACAGGTGTTCAAGGAGCTGACCATACAGGATTCCGAATGGCTGGCGGATATCTATGAGCTGGCGGATATCCGCCCGGCGGCCATGGCGGCTCGTCTGGGAAGAGCGCCTTCCTCCGTGATCGGAGAGTATGACCCGAAAAATGAAGCGCATGATCCGGACGACCCCTCCACCTGGACGGTAGATAACTGGAAGGCGATCCATGTGTCCTTTACGGACGGCGACGGCAGGACCAGTGCCAGCTACTCGAATGTGAAAGAGATCCTGGCTATGGCCAGCGTGTATACCTACTACACGGATCTTATGGATGTGGACGCTTTTAAAGCCTACGCCACCCGGCTCTGGGAAGATTCCCACAGCTACTCGCTGAGTATGGGGAGCCTATACTATTGTGACGGCTGTGTTGATAAGACCGATGAGGAGATCGCCCGGGAGGAGATCTTGGCGGAAGAGGAGGCTGCCGCTGCACTGGCTGTCCAGGAGGGCAGGGACGGCGCGGAGACCAAAGCGGAACGCGGCACAGAGGAGAAAGACCGCTCTGCTGACGGGACGGGCGGTCCTTTGTCCGACGAGGCTGCCGACCCTTCTTCTGTGGACGGCAGCGTATCCGACAGTGCAGGGACCGGCTCCTCTTTGGGCGGCAGTCTGTCTGGTGAGGAAGAGGCCGGCTCTTCCGGGGAAAAAGACGGGCAGGCCGATGGCGCTCCTTCTGCCGGGACAGCAGAAGAGGCCGGCGCAGGAACCGAGTCCGGTCAGCAGGTGACCGTCATCCGCCGTACAAAAAAGAAGACCGAAGAGGCGGGACAGGACAGCGGCATAGACGCAGGCACAGAGGTGGATATGGGCGGTCAGGAAAGCCATTCGGCAGGCGCGGTCCAGGAGGAAGCGGAACAGCCTGCGGTTATCCGGCGGACGAAGAAGGATCTGGAGACAGCGGAGTCCTTAGAAGGGGCAGCGCTGGCATCGGATACCGACGCACAGATGGCAGCGGCTTTTGAAGGGATCTCGGGAGCCGACGGGCAGGAGGCTGCTGCAGGTGCAGATGGGACAGCGGATATAAGCGGGAGCGCCGGCCGGTCCGATGATGGCGGAAGCTCTGATGGCGGCGATAGCGGCACATCCTCTGGCAGGCAGCGGTCAAAGAGCCGGACAACGGACTGCCCCGGCCATGTGGATCTTTATATCCGGGTCAAGCTTTTAGGGCTGGAGGGCAAGAACGGACTGCTCGCCAGGGACAAGATCGGGAACGGGTCCCCCCAGGAGGATACCAGGTGGGATGGCTGGACGGAGGAGAACATCGCCGATGTTCGAACGATCTGCGAGCAGGACTGGTTTGCCGATTATGGGCTGAGCATCTCCTCGATCTCTTTGAGCACGCCCTTATCCGACGCAAAGATCCGGGACTATATGGAGCAGTTGCCAAAGGATCTTTCCGAGACGAGGAGGGAGATCGTTCGCTTCGCCCTTTCCTCGGTAGGCCGTGTGCCCTACTATTGGGGAGGAAAGGCCTCCCATCCTGGCTATGAGGGCAATAACTTCGGCGTGCTGGTCCCCTCAGATGACAAGGGCCGGATCCTAAAGGGGCTGGACTGCTCCGGCTGGATCAGCTGGGTGTACTGGTCTGTCACTGGAGAGCGGCTGGAGGGCTCCAGCACCAGCGGATTGATCCTGTGCGGTGAGAAGATCAGCCGCAGCGAGCTAAAGCCAGGGGATATCATCGTGCGCACCGGGACCAACGCCCATGTGGTCATGTTCCTCAGCTGGTCTGCCAACGGACAGATGAACGTGATCCATGAATCCAGCGCTTCGGTCAACAATGTCACGATCAAGACCATGGATGCCGCATGGCCATATTATAGGAAACTGGTAGATTAAAGGTAGGTGTTTTTCTATGCCAAGAAACCGTTTGGAAGAAGGATATGGAGATGAGCTGGACCGTATGCGGGCCAGACGCAGACAAAAAAGAGGGTCCCAGCCTGCTGCCGCAGACTGGCAGGGATATAGGGGACCCTTCTATGATGAGGAGGACGAGGATCTTCAGGGCAGCTATCTGGAGGAGGACTGGGAAGGAGAGGAAGACCTGGAAGAGGAGGATGTGTGGGAGGAGCATGGTCCCCGCAGGAAGCAAAGATCTTCGTCCGGCAGAAAGGCGGGAGGAAGGTCTTCTCATGGCGGGAGCAGCGGGAAAAGAGCGGCGCGCAGCGCAGGCGGAAAGAGAAAGGACACACCCTACGAAAAGCCGAAGAAACGGAAAAAGGGCTGGAAGCTCCTTCTGTTCGTCCTGCTCCTCATCGGTGCCGTTCTTTACGGGAAGCGCTGGCTGAAGGACCGGGACGGCTACTGGAACATCGCCGTCTTTGGAGTAGACTCCCGTGGCGGCAACCTGGGGAAGGGCGCGCTGGCCGATGTACAGATGATCGCCAGCATCAATAAAAAGACCGGTGAGATCCGCCTGGTCTCGATCTATCGGGATACCTATGTGCAGATCAACAAGGATGGGGACTTCCATAAGATCAACGAGGCCTATTTTAAAGGCGGATACCAGCAGGCCGTGGAGACTCTGGAACGGAACCTGGATGTGGCCATCGACGACTATGCCACCTTTAACTGGAAGGCAGTGGTGGATGCCATCAATATCTTGGGCGGCGTGGACCTAGAGATCACCGACCGGGAATTTGCCTACATCAACTCCTTTATCACGGAGACGGCAGAGTCCACGGATACATATTCGACACATCTAGAGCATGCCGGGATGAACCATCTGGACGGTGTGCAGGCTGTGGCTTACAGCCGTCTGCGCTTGATGGATACGGATTTTAACCGGACGGAGCGCCAGCGGAAGGTGGTCTCTCTGGCATTGGAAAAGGCAAAGCAGGCAGACTTAAAGACCCTGCAGGCTGTGGCCGGCGTGGTCTTTTCGGAGATCTCTACCAGCGTGGGGCTGGAGGATGTCCTTTCTCTGGTGAAAAATGTAAAGCGGTACCACTTAGGGCAGACGTCTGGCTTCCCATTTGCGAAAACAACAGCGATGGTAGGAAAGCTGGACTGCGTCATCCCCATGACCTTGAGTTCCAATGTGGTCCTGCTCCACCAGTTCCTCTATGACCAGGAAGGCTTCCTGCCCTCTGCGACGGTCCAAGATATCAGCGCGAAGATCGGGGAACGGTCCGGGATCTATGACGAGGGGACCCCTGCAGGTCCGGACGGCGATCTGACCGGAGCCGTCGGGAACACAGGAGGAGGCTTTGGCGGTGGCGGAGGAGGAGAGGCTTCGGCGCCCCAGCAGCCGGCGGAGGTAGCGCCAGAGGTCCAGATGCCGGCAGTGGAGGAACCCACTGAAGAGATCAGTGTGGAAGAGACTACAGAGCCGGAGGAGACGGAGCCGGAGGAGACGGACGCACCCTCTGCGCCTGCAAAGGTAGAGCCCATAGAAACGGAAAGTCAAGATCTTTCCGAAGATGAGATCCATGAGGGACCGGGCGCGGTGGAGACGCCTGCGGGAGAGAGCGCGGGCACAGACTATACCAAGCCGGCGGAAGCGCCCACAGAGGCCTTCGGACCCGGTTTTGAGCAAGAAGGAGCCGGACAGGAGTGATCCTGTCCGGCTCTTGCCGCCTGCCGCACTGCCCGCTCAAAAAGAGCGGTCTTCGCGCTGTCCGATCACGGACAGACCACCACCTTGATCGACTCGCTGCTCATCTGCATATGGATCGCATCATCCAGATGCTCTAAGTCATAGCGGTGGGTGATCAGCTTCTGTAAGTCGATCTTCCCGCTGTTGATCAGGTTCACCGCCCTCTGATAGGTATCGGGATCGATCATGGAGCCGCAGATGTGCAGCTCCTTTTTATACATGTCGAATAAGGGGAGCGGGACTGTGGCGTCTACCGTGGGCACGCTGAAAAGGACGATGTTGGCGTTAAAGCCCGCGGCTTTGAAGGCCTGCTCCACAGCGAAGGGCTTGCCCACACATTCGATGATCACATCCGCGCCCTCTCGTCCGGTGATCTCTCTTATCCTGGCCGGCACATCCTCATGGATCGGATCGATCGCGGCATCGGCGCCCACCTCCAGCCCGATCTTGCGGCGCATCTCGATCGGCTCACTGAGGATGATCGTGGAAGCGCCGGAGAGCTTGGCCATCTGTACCATCAAGAGGCCGATCGCGCCGCCTCCGATCACCAGCACGGTCTGGCCGGGGCGGATGTTTGCCAAGTCGATGCCGTGGATAACGCAGGCCAGGGGCTCGGTCATGGCTGCCGCGCAGAGATCGATCTTCTCATCCAGCTTAAAGCACTGGGTCTCCGGGCATACGGAATACTCTGCAAAACCGCCGTTGGTGGTGACGCCCAGGGCGGACAGATGCTGGCAGTTCTGCTTCTTTCCCATGCGGCAGGGCATACACTCCCCGCAGTACATGTTGGGATCCATGGTCACATGGTCCCCCGGTTTTACCGTGGTGACTTCCGCCCCGACTGCCGCCACGATCCCGGCAAACTCATGGCCTAAGACTACAGGCGGATCCACATCGGCAGAACCGGCTTCCCCGTGGTAGATATGCACGTCCGTCCCGCAGACCCCGCAGGCCTTGTTCTGCACCATCACCTCGTGGGGGCCTAACGGAGCGAGTTCCATCTCCCTGATCTCAAATCTTGGAGCGGCATCTGCGCCGACAAAAAAAGCACCTTTCATGACGTTTCCTCCTGATCGTTTGATAAAACTTTCTATAAGTGATTATAGAACAGAAGAGGAGCAAAGTCAAATTTAAGGTTGTATCCATAGAAGGAATGGGTTGACAGACATTGGAGCGCGTGATAGCATTTTTATCAGAAGCGATAACAACAGATACATAAAGGATACAGCGAGCAGATGCAGCGAACAAGAAAGGAAAAGCAGAGATGAGATTTTTTGTAGATACGGCAAATGTTGAGGAGATCAAAAAGGCGGCAGATATGGGGATCATCTGCGGCGTTACCACCAATCCGTCCCTGATCGCAAAGGAAGGGCGGGATTTTGATGAGGTGATCCGTGAGATCGCGTCGATCGTGGACGGTGCGATCAGCGGCGAGGTGAAGGCGACCACCACAGATGCAGAAGGGATGATCCGGGAAGGGCGGGAGATCGCATCGATCCATCCTAACATGGTGGTGAAGATCCCCATGACAGCGGAAGGCTTAAAGGCTGTTAAGGTCCTGGCAGCAGAGGGCATCAAGACGAACGTCACGTTGATCTTTACTGCAGCGCAGGCGCTGCTGGCGGCAAGAGCAGGGGCCACCTATGTATCGCCCTTCCTGGGTCGTTTAGACGATATCTCCATGCCCGGGATCGATCTGATCCGGGACATCACGGAGATCTTTGCGATCCATGATATCGAGACCCAGGTGATCGCGGCCAGCATCCGGAACCCGATCCATGTGACCGACTGCGCAAAGGCAGGGGCGGATATCGCCACCGTTCCCTACAAGGTGATCGAGCAGATGTTAATGCATCCCCTGACCACTGCAGGGATCGAGAAGTTCCAGGCCGATCACAGGGCGGTGTTCGGCCAGTGACCTAAAGCGAGCGTACAGAGCCGCCGGTCGGTCCCCTATGTTGGATAGGGGGACCTTAAAAAGGAAAAACAAGGCTTGACAAAACCTATAGAGAGGCGTAAAATGTTTGATTGTCAGTATATGGTATGCTTTGGCATGTCTGCATATGTCTGGCAGAGCAGGACAAGCATTCATATTGGCAGAAAACCAACCATGTAAGAGTTGAGGGTATGCAGATATTGCGTTACCCTCCTCTATTTTTTTATAGGTCGGGGCTTTTGCCTCTATCGTTCTGCGAGCTTACATCTTACGACAGGAGGGAATGGATATGAACGATAACAAAGCACTTTTTGAAGATGCCCTCGTCTCAAAGGCGGTGGCGACCATGGCGATCCCAACGATCATCTCCATGCTGGTGGTGGTGATCTACAATATGGCGGATACGTTCTTTATCGGCAAGACCAACGATGCCATGCAGGTGGCGGCGGTCTCTCTGGCCACGCCGGTCTTTATGGTCTTTATGGCTCTGGGGAACCTGTTCGGGATCGGCGGCAGCTCGGCGATCTCCAGGGCACTGGGCGAGAAGAAGCTTGACAGAGCCAGAAATCTGTCCTCGTTCTGCTGCTATGGCTCTCTGGGTCTTGGCGTGATCATGGCGGTGCTGTTCTTGCTGGGGATGGATGTGATCTTGAAGATGATCGGGGCCAGCGAGAACACCTATCAGTTCGCCAAGGAATACCTGACCTATATCTCCTTCGGCGGTCCCTTCATCATGTTCGGCACAGCCTACGGCAATATCCTCCGGGGGGAGGGCGCGGCCAAGGAATCCATGATCGGCAACATGATCGGCACGGTGACCAATATCGTCCTAGATCCCATCATGATCTTAGGGTTCGGCTGGGGTGTGACCGGAGCGGCAGTGGCGACGGTGATCGGGAACATCGCGGCCTGTCTGTTCTATCTGCTGTATTTCCTGCAGAAGAAGTCCAGCCTGTCCATCCGCTTAAAGGACTTCCGGATGGGGCAGGGGATCGCCGTGGGGGTGATGGCGATCGGCATCCCGGCCTCCTTAAACAATATCCTGATGAGCTGTGCCAATATCGTCCTCAATAATGTGTTGGCCCACTATGGCGATAACCCGGTGGCCGCCATGGGGGTTGCCATGAAGGCGAACATGCTGGTGGTGCTTTTGCAGATCGGCCTATGTGCCGGTATCCAGCCGCTGATCGGCTACAATTACGGCGCCCGCAACAGCAAACGGCTGAAACAGGTGTTCCGTTTCACTGGCCTCTGCGCCGTTGTCATGGGGACGGCTCTTACGATCTTGATGGTGATCGCCAGAGAGGCAGTGATCCGGGCATTTATCAATGACAGCCAGGTGGTGGACTACGGGATCCAGATGGTGATCGCGCTGCAGCTGACCGGTCCGGTGATCGGGATCTTGTTCCTCTGCATCAATACGATCCAGGGGATGGGGAAAGCCCTTCCATCCCTGATCTTGACCGTCTGCCGTCAGGGTCTGGTGTTCATCCCCCTGGTCTTTCTCCTAAACCAGCTCTTTGGGCTGGACGGGGTCGTCTATGCCCAGGCAGTGGCGGATGTGATCTCCATCCTGCTTGCCATCGTGATCTGCCTGATGATCTTTAAGAGCTTAGATGAGCAGATCAAGGCGGCGCAGGCAGAGGCATAAAGATCTGCTTGGACAGGCGGCGGATCTGAAAACGAGTCTGAACGTGTGCTCAAAGCAGGCCTGCAGGCAAGAAAGCCGATAAAAAGAGCGAATGAAAAAACAGGAGCCGTCAACTCCTGATGAGAAAGGATGTGCGCGGATGAAAGAAAAGCGTGAGCATGCCGGAGGGAGCAGCGCCCTCCAGATCGATATGCTCAAGGGGCCGATCTTTAAGACCTTGGCCTTCTTTGCACTGCCGGTGCTGTTCTCAAATCTATTCCAGCAATTTTACAATACCATGGATACGATGATCGTAGGTAATTACCTGGGAGATACTTCTCTGGCGGCGATCGGGGTCTGCACCCCGATCTACGATCTGCTAGTGGGTTTTGCTCTGGGGATCGGGAATGGTCTGGCGATCGTGACCGCCAGGAGCTTTGGGGCAGGAGAGGAGGAGGATCTAAAGCGGTCGGTGGCTGGTTCGATCGTCATCGGGATCATGGTATCCCTGGCGATCACGGGGATAGCCCAATGTTCCTTGCGGTCATTGCTGAAGATCCTTGACACACCGCCAGAGATCGTTGAGGAGGCATACAGCTATATCGCCACGATCACACTGTATGTCATCGTGATGTTCGCCTACAACCTATGTGAAGGGCTCCTGCGGGCGATCGGCAACAGCGTCATGCCTCTGGTGTTCCTGATCCTCTCTTCCTGCCTGAACATCGTGCTGGATATCTTTTTCATCACAAGGCTGGACATGGGGGTCCGGGGAGCTGCTGTGGCTACAGTGATCGCCCAGGGGATCTCGGTCCTGTTGTGTTTTGTGTACATCGTGAGCAAGAGCCCGATCTTGGTGCCCCAAAAACGACATTTTGCGGCAGGGAAAAAGATGTATTTGGAGCTTTTGGGCCAGGGCTTTTCTATGGGTTTTATGAACAGTATCGTGTCCGCAGGCTCTGTGATCTTGCAGTACGGGATCAATGGTCTTGGCTATCTGATCATCGCAGGCCATACGGCTGCCCGAAAGCTCTATATGTTCTGTATCATGCCGATCATCGCCATGGCGATCTCCTTTAGCACCTTTGTCTCCCAGAACAAGGGAGCCGATCAAGGTGCCAGGATCCGGCGGGCCGCGAAGTGTGTCTATCTTTACGATCTGGCCGTGACGGTGATCATCACCGTCTTGTCGTGGGCGCTGGCTCCCACACTGGTCAGATGGATCTCTGGCTCCAGCGCAGCTGTGGTATTAGAAAATGGGACTCGCTATCTGTGTCTGGTAGCCCCCTTTTATGTGGTACTGGGCATCTTATGTGCGACCCGGTCCGCGCTCCAGGGTTTAGGGCAGAAACTGCTGCCGCTGGTGTCCAGCATCATCGAATTTTTTGGAAAGATCCTTTTCGTCCTGGTGTTCATACCAAGGTTTGCTTACACGGCAGTCATCTTCTGCGAACCGGTGATCTGGTGCGTGATGACCATCCAGCTGGTATACACCTTTTATCGGGATCCATATATCCGATCATTTAAAGGTAAAGGATGATATGACGAGGTAAAACGCTTAACGTATCATGTGGATATGATGGGGATAAAGTGGATGGCCTCTTTTTGCGCAGGTTATGCGCAAAACTTTCATCGTATCCGCCGTGACTCACGAAAAAAGAAAAGCAGCCGCAGAACGATATGGACTGTCGTTCTGCGGCTGCTTTATGTTATAGCATGGCCGCATACCCTAAATGGATGGCCATCGGTCGGTCATTCCATCAAGATCGTCGTGATCTCGATCTTGGCCTCCCCGGCATAAGCCTTCAGCCACTCCATGAGATCCTCTTCCCCCAATATCTTTTCCAGCCCGTTATTACAGATGAACTGTCCGGCAGCGGATACGATACCCTCTCCCCGGGCGGAAAAGAGGACGGAAGCGCCATAGCTGCCATCATATATATAGAGGTACAAGATCTCCCCTTCTACCTCCTCGTCCAGGAAAAAGTCCTCTGACCGGATCAGGCTGATGGCTGCCAGGGAGCTGGCTCCATTGAAGCTGCTCATCATCGAAGGCACTGCGGCGACCAGGCGATGCCGAAATTCCGGCTTGAGCTCTTCCGGCAGTTTATCGATCGATCCTCCATAGGCGAGGGCGATCTCCAAGGTCTCCGGGTCAGTGATCTTCACCTCAAACACAGCTTTTGGCTTTGTGTAGTCGCCGCTATTGATCGCATCCAGGATATCCAGTACCTCAGAGGAAGAGGTCATGGCGCCTATATAGGTATCCGAACCAGCCATGGTATCCATCCGTTCGATCATCCGGAGCCCTCTTTCATAAAGGCTGGGCTTTTCTGTGGCAGTTTCTGTGTCAGTCTCTGCGTCAGTCCCTGTGTCGGTCTTTGTATCGGCCTCTGTTGCAGCTTCATCTTGCGGGCCTGCAGTCCCACTGGACCCGCAGCCGCTGAACACGACCGCACATGCGGCAAAGACCGCCAGATATCTTTTCATTTTCATATAACTTCGATCTCCCTTCCATAGATATATAGATAGCGTGCGGATGCACGATACATACATCCACACGCTATCTTACCACAAGATGGCGGATCTTTCCATCCCTAAGGGCATCTTTAGAAAAAACTGACCCCTAAGATCGCCGCCCCCAGTATCACCAGCACCACTCCTGTAGCCCGGTTCAGCGTGGCGGCGCTGGCTTTATTTGCAAACTTTGCTGCCACCCGCGCCCATAAAAGGGTAGAGACGACACAGAAGATCAGACACCAGATATCGGGTATCCCACCGATAGCGAAATGGCTGACCGCCCCGGTGAGCGCCGTGAAGGCCATGATGAACACGCTGGTCCCTACCGCCGTCTTCAGCTCGTAGCCCAGTATGCTGGTCAGAAGGAGGAGCATCATCATCCCGCCCCCTGCACCGATGAACCCGCAGATAAAGCCTACGACTGTACCACTGGCGATGGAACGGACGATCTGCTGTCTGCGGCTGACTGCGTTCATGCTCTCCTTGGTGGTCATCACCGGTCGGACGATGAACTTGATCCCCAGCAGAAAGGTCATAAATACAGAAAAATTTCCCATGGTGGTATTGGGCAAAAGGCTGGCCACCCAGCTGCCCACAAGGGTGAAGAGCAGGACTGTGGCCATCATGACCAGCCCATTGCGGATATCCAGGTTCTTGTTCTTTCCGTAAGTATAAGCGCTGACCGCGCTGGCCAGCACATCACTGGCTAAAGCGATGCCCACCGCGCCGTAGGCAGGCAGCCCTAAAAATACGATCAGCATGGGGCTGATCACCGCGGCGGCGCTCATTCCGGCAAATCCGGTGCCCAGTCCGGCGCCGATCCCCGCGATAAAACAGATCAGAAATTTATACATCATCGTGTCTCCTCCTTCATATGGCGGTCGATATTTTCCCACATCTGGGTCATGCAGCGTTCCATACAGGCTAGTTCTTCTGTGGGGATCCCCTCCGTCATCACGGCAAAAAACTGCTCCTGGGCCTTCCTTCCGTCCTGGATGATAGGATCCGCCTTATCGCACAAGAGCAGGTGTGCGGTCTTCCGGTTATCCTGGGCATAATACTTGCGCAGATATCCGTTCTTTTCCAGTTGGTTCACAGAAGCAGATACCTGGGATTTGGACAGATAACGGATCTCCACCATATCTCTTGCCGTATCAAAACGGGGATTGTTCGCCAGGAATAAAAGTATGTCCAGATCCATGCGGGTGATCGAATGCTCCTGGCAGACCGGTCCCATGCAGTTTCCGTAAAGCGCCTTTATGGCGTTCTGATGCTCCCAGATGTTTAGGGGGATCTTCATAGCGGCCTCCTTTTTGTTCATTTTAGAACTATTTTAGCACAAAAGCAGGAAAAGTCAAACCTTATCTTTCTGTGCTATGTTCTTTCCGGAGCGAGAGCGTGTCCCATTTCATACTATCCGCCTCCCTGCGCGGACTATCCGCGACATATCTGTGCACAGGACTCTCTGGTGTGGGTGTGGACAGCAACACTTCTGCTTGTGAAAGATATCACAAGAAAAAAATTGTCCTTGCATTTATCTGTGCAATATGCTATACTACCTTCAACTCAATAAAAGTGCTGAGACGATGAGAGCATAGTAGCGCGGCAGAGATGTCGTTGTTATCTTATGCTCTTTATTATTTTGCCCAAAAGGCCGGGCACAGAAAGGAGACCGGATTGGAACAAAAGATCTTTGATCTGATCGAGGCGGACCCGGTGATCGCGGCGATCAAGGATGATGAGGGATTGAAAGCCTGCTGCGGCTATACAGATATCCGGATGGTGTTCATCCTTTACGGCGATATCTGCAGCATCAAGCAGATCGTGGAGCAGGTAAAGGCGGCAGGGAAGATCGCCATGGTCCATGTGGATCTGATCGGGGGACTGAGCGGCAAGGAGGTCGCGGTGGATTTTATCCGATATGAGACGAAGGCGGACGGGATCATCTCCACGAAGCCGGCGCTGATCAAGCGAGGGAAGGAGCTGCAGCTTACCACGACCCTGCGGGTGTTTGTCTTGGATTCCATGGCGTTTGAGAACATCCAGAAGCAGATGGGCATCGCGAGGCCGGACATGATCGAGATCCTTCCCGGGCTGATGCCAAAGATCATCCGACGGATCAGCCGCCTGGTGAAGGTGCCGGTGATCGCGGGAGGTCTGATCTCGGAGAAGGAGGATGTGGTGGCCGCATTGGCGGCAGGTGCGACGGCCGTGTCCACCACGAACCCGAGCGTGTGGGAGATGTGACGCGGTGCGGGAACGTCTGGCTGCACAAAGAAAGAGGGCAGGAAGGCTTGCGGGAGAGAGGCCTTCAAGGTGGGGTATTTTAAATGGCGTTATAGAAAGTGGTCATCCAAAGCATCGGGACGACCGCGAAAAAAAGCGCTGCTTAAGATAAAATGACATGAAGACCTGTCATCAAGAATAAGGAGGCGTATATGGCAAAGTATGTAATGGCTTTGGATGCGGGGACTACCAGTAACCGATGTATCCTTTTTAATGAAAAGGGTGAGATGTGCAGCGTGGCACAGAAGGAGTTCACCCAGTATTTTCCGAAGCCGGGGTGGGTGGAGCATGATGCGGAAGAGATCTGGACCGTGCAGATGGAGGTAGCCCAGGCGGCCATGGCCAATGTGGCGGCTACCGCAGCCGACATCGCGGCGATCGGGATCACCAACCAGCGGGAGACCGCGATCGTATGGGACAAGAACACAGGGGTTCCTGTCCATCACGCGATCGTATGGCAGTGCCGCAGGACCTCAGAGTACTGCGATTCCTTAAAGGAGAAAGGGCTTACAGAGGCTTATCGGGACAAGACCGGTCTGGTGATCGATGCCTATTTTTCCGCCACCAAGATCAAATGGATCCTGGAGAATGTGGAGGGCGCCAGAGAGCGCGCCGAGAAGGGTGAGCTGCTCTTTGGCACGGTGGAGACCTGGCTGATCTGGAAGCTGACCAAGGGTAAGGTACATGTGACGGACTATTCCAACGCATCCCGCACCATGCTCTTTAATATCCGGACCCTCCAGTGGGATGAGGAGATCTTAAAGGAGCTGCAGATCCCCAGGTCCATGCTCCCAAAGGTAAAGCCCTCCAGCTGCGTGTACGGGGAAGCAGATCCCCAGTTCTTCGGCGGTCCGATCCCGATCGGCGGCGCGGCGGGGGACCAGCAGGCGGCGTTGTTCGGGCAGACCTGCTTTAAGCCAGGCGAGGCGAAGAACACCTACGGTACCGGCTGCTTCCTGCTGATGAACACCGGCGAGAATCCTGTATTTTCCAAGAATGGACTGGTGACCACGATCGCCTGGGGCCTGGACGGGAGGGTAGAGTATGCTCTGGAGGGATCCATCTTCGTGGCGGGCGCTTCGATCCAGTGGCTCCGGGATGAGATGCGCATGATCGACTCCTCGCCGGATTCCGAGTACATGGCCCAGAAGGTGAAGGACACCAACGGCTGCTATGTGGTCCCGGCCTTTACCGGCCTCGGCGCGCCCCATTGGGATCAGTACGCCAGGGGCACGATCGTGGGGATCACCCGCGGGGTGAACAAGTACCACATCATCCGCGCCACCCTGGAATCCCTGTGCTATCAGGTGAACGATGTGCTCCAGGCTATGAAGGCGGATTCCGGCATCGACCTGGCTGCCTTAAAGGTGGACGGAGGCGCCAGCGCCAACAACTTCCTGATGCAGACCCAGGCGGACTTGAGCGATGCTCCGGTCAACCGCCCCAAGTGCGTGGAGACCACTGCTATGGGTGCTGCCTATCTGGCCGGCCTTGCTGTAGGGTATTGGGCCGGCAAGGAGGATGTGGTCAAGAACTGGGATATCGACCGGGTCTTTGAACCGACGATCGGCGAGGAGGAGCGGGCGGGCCGCTTAAAGGGCTGGAGCAAAGCTGTAAAATGCGCTTACGGCTGGGCAAAGGAAGACTGATTAGGATGGTATCGTGAGCAAGGGATCTTATGGGCAGGGAGAGCATAGATAGACTGGAGAGCTCTTTTACATGGAGATCTGGCTCATGGCAGGACAGTCGTGATGAGAAGGATCATGACGAGGATGAGAAAGGAATTGTAGAGGATGTATGATGTGATAGTGATCGGGGCCGGCGTGGCAGGGAGCTCTGCTGCACGGGAGCTGTCCCGGTATCAGGTCAATGCCTGTGTCCTGGAGAAGGAGGAGGATGTGTGCTGCGGCACATCCAAGGCGAACAGCGCCATCGTCCATGCGGGCTATGACGCGGCGGAAGGCTCTCTGATGGCCAAGCTGAACGTAGAAGGAAATGAGATGATGGAGGACCTGGCAAAGGAGCTGGATTTCCCCTTTAAGCGCACTGGTTCGCTGGTGGTGTGCTTGTCTGAGGAAGATCTGCCGGGACTCAAGGCGCTGTATGACCGCGGCGTGAAGAACGGCGTGAAGGATATGCAGGTGATCGTTGACAAAGAGGAGATCCGGCGTATGGAGCCGAACCTGACCGATGAGGTGGTCGGTGTCCTGTACGCGCCCACCGCAGGGATCGTCTGCCCCTTTAACATGAACATCGCCATGGCGGAAAATGCCAATGACAACGGCGTGGACTTCCATTTTGATACCGAAGTGACCGAGATCCGGAAGATCGAAGGGGGCTGGGAGCTGGTCACAAACAAGGGGACCTTTACCACCCGCTATGTGGTGAACGCTGCCGGTGTCCATGCGGATAAGTTCCACAACATGGTCAGCGAAAAGAAGATCCACATCACACCAAGGCGGGGGGATTACTGCCTGTTAGATAAGAAGGCCGGCAGCCATGTATCCCGCACGATCTTCGCCCTGCCAGGGAAGTTCGGCAAGGGCGTCCTGGTCACCCCCACCGTCCACGGGAACCTTTTAGTGGGGCCCACGGCGATCGATATCGAGGATAAGGAGTCCACCGCCACCACCCGGGAAGGCTTGGACGAGCTGATCGGCAAGGCAGGGATGAACGTGAAAAACCTGCCCATGCGCCAGGTGATCACCTCCTTTGCGGGCCTCCGTGCCCACGAGGACGGCCACGAGTTCATCATCGGCGAGGTGGAGGGAGCGGAGGGCTTCATCGACTGTGCCGGGATCGAATCCCCCGGCCTCACCAGCGCGCCGGCGATCGGGAAGATGGTGGCCCAGATCTGCCGGGACAAGATGGACTTAAAGCCCGATCCTAACTTCCAGGGGAAACGGAAGGGGATCTTAGATCCCTCCACCCTGTCCATGGAAGAACGCAATGCCCTGATCAAGGAGAACCCGGCTTACGGCAATATCATCTGCCGCTGCGAGATGGTGACCGAGGGGGAGATCCTGGACGCGATCCATCGTCCCCTGGGCGCCAGATCCTTAGACGGCGTGAAGCGCAGGACCCGGGCCGGTATGGGGCGCTGCCAGGCAGGCTTCTGTTCCCCCAGGACCATGGAGATCCTGGCCAGGGAATGTAAGCTGAGCATGTTCGAGATCACCAAGTCCGGCGGCAGCTCCAAGCTGGTGGTCGGGACCAACAAGGATCAGATCTGAAGGAGGGCTATAGATGAGATCATATGATATCGTTGTGATCGGCGGAGGCCCTGCGGGTCTCGCTGCGGCGATCGCGGCTAAAAAAGAAGGGGTGGACAGCATCCTGGTCCTGGAGCGGGACAAAGAGCTGGGCGGGATCTTGAACCAGTGCATCCACAATGGCTTCGGGCTGCACACCTTTAAAGAGGAACTGACCGGGCCGGAGTATGCGGGAAGGTTCATCGACCAGGCAAAGGATCTGGACATCGAGTATAGATTGAACACCATGGTCATGGAGATCGGGGCGGATAAGCTGGTCACGGCCATGAACCGGGAGGAAGGCCTTTTTCAGATCCAGGCAGGGGCCATCATCCTGGCCATGGGCTGCAGGGAGCGCTCCAGAGGCGCATTGAACATCCCGGGCTACCGTCCGGCCGGGATCTATTCCGCCGGTACCGCCCAGCGGCTGGTGAACATGGAGGGATTCATGCCAGGCCGTGAGGTGGTGATCTTAGGCTCCGGCGACATCGGCCTGATCATGGCCAGGCGCATGACCTTAGAGGGGGCCAAGGTGAAGGTGGTAGCGGAGCTGATGCCTTATTCCGGCGGCTTAAAGCGGAACATCGTCCAGTGTCTGGATGACTACGGCATCCCCTTAAAGCTGAGCCACACGGTGGTGGATATCCGGGGGAAAGAGCGCTTAGAGGGCATCACCCTGGCCAAGGTGGACGGGAGAGGGAAGCCCATCCCCGGGACCGAAGAGGACTATAGCTGCGACACCCTGCTCCTTTCCGTGGGCCTGATCCCGGAGAACGAGCTTTCCGACGGGATGGGCGTCCAGATGAACCCGGTGACCTCTGGCCCCAAGGTCAATGAGCGGATGGAGACCAGCATCGAAGGTGTGTTCGCCTGCGGCAATGTGCTCCACGTCCACGATCTGGTGGACTTTGTGTCCGAGGAAGCCGGGGCCGCCGGAAGGAACGCCGCCCGGTACATCAAGGGCGCGGTGGCAACGGGCAGCGGCCATGTGGTCACCTTAGAGCCGGTCCAGGGCGTGCGCTACACCGTCCCCTGCACCATCGATCCGGAGAAGATGGATGATACCCAGATCGTCCGCTTCCGGGTGGGGAACGTGTATAAAAAATGTACCATCGGGGTGTATTTTGACGACGAGCAGGTGATCAGCCGGAAGCGGCCCGTGGTGGCGCCCGGCGAGATGGAGGAGATCAAGCTGGAGCGGGCCAAGCTCTTACAGTATCCGGAGCTTAAGAAGATCACCATCAAGATAGAGGAGGCTTAAAGACCATGGAGAAAAGAGAATTGATCTGTATCGGCTGTCCTATGGGCTGTCCTCTGACCGTGGAGCTGGAAGAGGGTCAGGTCATGAGCGTGACCGGTCATACCTGCAAGCGCGGCGATGTCTATGCCCGCAAGGAAGTGACAAACCCCACCAGGATCGTCACCTCCACGGTAAAGGTGGAAGGCGGGAACGCGGATATGGTCTCCGTCAAGACGAAGGAAGATATCCCCAAGGGGAAGATCTTCGACTGTGTGCGGGCTTTGAAGGATGTAACGGTCAAAGCTCCGGTCCACATCGGGGATGTGGTCCTGGCCGATGTGGCCGGGACAGGCGTGGATATGGTAGCCACGAAGGCGGTGCTGTAGGGCATACGGCCGATACGCCGCGTGAACGGCCAGAAAAGAACAGGAGGGGGCTGTCGCAAGATCGCGACAGTTCCCTTTTGACGATAAACAGCGGAGTGACAAGCCTCCGCTAACGCTTATTTCTGATCCTTAGCTGTTGCGATCTTGTCTAAAAGCTCAACGATCTCTTCGGTCGTCATTTTTATAGCTTGCTTGACAAATGTGTCTACATAGTGTAGTCTATACATAAGACTACACTATGTAGACAGGAGGCTATACCTATGGCAGAGATCCAATTAGGGGCTGTGGAGGCCCGTTTTGCGGACATCATCTGGGAGAGAGAGCCGGTGACATCCGCCCAGCTTACAAAATTGGCCGCGGAAAAACTGACCTGGAAACGGACAACGACATACACGGTACTGCATCGGCTCTGCGACAAGGGCTTGTTCCAGAACAATAACGGCGTGGTGACCTCTCTCGTATCCCGGCAGGCGTTCTATGCCCGTCATAGCAAGAAGTATGTGGATGAGACCTTTGCGGGTTCTCTCCCGGCTTTCCTTGCCGCGTTTACCAGCGAAAAGAAGCTGACAGCTGAGGAGATCGCTAAGATCCGTGAAATGATCGATAAGGCAGGTGGATGATATGGTCGGACTATTCCTGAAAACACTGAACGTGAGCATTGCCGCCAGCTGGCTGATCTTGGCGGTCGTGCTGTTCCGGTCTCTGTTGAAAAAGACACCGAGATGGATCGTCGTTCTTTTGTGGGGGATCGTGGCGCTGCGGTTGGCGGTCCCCTTCTCCTTCGAGAGCCCATGGAGCCTGATCCCCAGTGCCGAGACATTTGACATCCATAACATCCAATATGAGACGCCTGCCATCCAGAGCGGTATCCCCGCTGTCAGCCACGCGGTCAACGCTGTCCTGGGTGAGACCTTTGCGCCGGATCCGGCGGCCAGCGTCAACCCACTCTATGTCTGGACCTTTATGATGTCGGTGATCTGGATCATCGGTATCGCCGCCATGTTGCTATATGCTGCGATCAGCTATGGGCAAGTACGCAAAAGCGTTGCGGAAAGGATACCCTATGGGGAGAACATCTTTCTGTGCGACCAGGTGAGATCCCCGTTCATCCTGGGACTGGTCCGGCCCAAGATCTATCTGCCTTCCAGTATGGACGGGATGGCTATGGAGCCGGTGATCGCTCATGAGAAGGCCCATCTGGCAAGGCATGACCACTGGTGGAAGCCCATGGGCTTTCTGATCCTGACAGTCCACTGGTACAACCCGCTGTGCTGGGTGGCTTATGTGCTGCTGTGTCGGGATATCGAGCTGGCTTGTGATGAAAAAGTCATCCGGCAGATGGATCTGGATGGAAGGAAGCAGTACTCCGCCGCTCTGCTTGCGTGCAGTACCGGGCGGCGGCTGGTAACGGTCTGCCCACTGGCCTTTGGAGAGATCAGTGTAAAAGAACGGGTGAAGAACGTGTTGGGTTACAAAAAGCCGGCGTTTTGGGTCATGGTTGCGGCTGTCATCGCCTGTGCGGTGGTGACCGTGTGTTTCGCGACGGATCCGAAGGGGGACCTTCCCCAAGAGCTGCATACGGTCCAGGCGCGGATCACGGAAGTTGAAGATCGCGCCTTCCTGGCCGCGCCTGTGGAGGGTTCCTGGGAACTGTCCTCCAGCGATCTGTTCCGTGTCCCTATCACAGATGTCACGGATATGTCCCCGTCCCCTGAGCCTCAGGTAGGGGACGTTCTGGAGATCACCTATGACGGCACTATCCTGGAGAGCTATCCGGCCCAGTTCGGTACGGTCTATAGCGTGAGGGTGGTATCGTGGGAGGACTCACTGGAGATCGACACATCGCGGGCGGAAGACCAGGGGTCCATCAGCGACATCCACGCCATGCCGGGGCCGGAGGGTGTTCCGGTGAGCCCCATCGAAGACACGGCTACACCGATCACGAGTGAGCCGGACGAGGGGACAGCTACATCGATCAAGAGTGAACCGGACGTTGCCGCCCCTACGCCGACCACGGTCGATCCGGATATAGTCGCGCCTACGCTTTCCGAAGAACAGGCCGCTATCCGTCAGGCGATCATAGCGCATAACAAGTCTCCCTGGTCGCAGGAGTATGATGCGGCCTGCTGCAGCTTCATTACATTGGAAACACTCTCCGGCACACCATTGGCGGGGAGCAGCACCCATACGGTCACCTATTACGGGTGGGCGCTATACGAGGAGTACAAGGTGACGGATGACGGTCTGGAAGTTGGCAGAGGCAGCCATGTCCCTGTGGCGATCTCCTTTGACTTGGATGAGCGCGGCTATACGTTGACAGGATACTGGGAACCCAGGGACGGCGGTGATCATGCGCAGGATATCCGTGAAAAGTTCCCGGCTCACATTGCCCAGGACGGCATGGACAGCCAGAAGTTCGTCCTTCAGCAGATACAGGAGTGCCGTGCCCAGGCGGTAGCGTCCACGGGACTGGATACCGGTCAGGAGATCGAAAGGCTCATCAGAACGATCTGCAGCAGCCCTGCCCAGTCCTCGGATCCAGGGGCGTATATCAAGGAACATCCCACCGAGTACCGGGAGCTGACCTATTATGGCCAATACACCCTGCGATACTGCTTTGACCGGTTCGAGGCGGGCAGTGAGGACGGACTGGCCGGTCAGATCATGATGGAGGTGTGCGAGGATATCGCCACCGGCTGGGGCGAAGGGCCGCTCATGCCCGATCTGCCTGCGGACGGAGTGCGTACCGGACAGCTGTGGTACAGCGCGTTCAAGAGCAACGCGCTGCGCCTGGCGGAGCGATATACGGAAACGGAACTTGAAGAGCGATATCCGGCGTCCTATCTGCTGCTCAGTATGCTGGGGAAGGTATAGACGCTCGCTTTTGGGGTTTGCGATCTGGATTTTTTATGCTATAATGAAAAAACGCGCTTGTCTTTAATGATCATATGAAAGAAAGATAGAAAAGGAAAAGATCAAGAGAAAATGTATAATGGAGCTTCGCATGATAACGAGATCGATCTAGATAAAATAGAGATAGCCGCAGAGCCGCCCATAGAGGAACCGGCCCGTCAATATCATTTCATGGCAAGATGCCAGGAGTGGGTCCGTGCCTTCGAGCAGAAAAAGGGACGCCGCCCCACCGCCTGCACCCAGACCTTTGGCTGCCAGATGAACGCCCACGATTCAGAAAAGCTGGCCGGGATCTTAAGGTCCGCCGGATTTGGAGAGGCAGGAGAGGAGGCGGCGGACTTCCTCCTTTTTAACACCTGTACGGTCCGGGAGAACGCCAACCAGCGCCTCTATGGCCGCTTAGGCCAGGCTGGGGCCAGGAAGAAGAAGGATCCGGAGCGCATGATCGCCGTCTGCGGCTGCATGATGCAGGAGGCAGAGGAGGTGGCAAAGATCAAGGCCAGCTATCCCTTTGTGGATCTGGTCTTCGGCACCCACAATATCTACCGTCTGGCCGAGCTTTTATACCAGTGCTTAAACAGCCGCCGGATGGTGGTGGAGGTCTGGGAGGACACGGATCAGGTGGTGGAGGACCTGCCCTCTGAACGGAAATATCCCTTTAAATCCGGCGTGAACATCATGTTCGGCTGCAACAATTTCTGCAGCTACTGCATCGTCCCTTATGTGCGGGGACGGGAGCGGAGCCGGGACCCGGAGGAGATCATAAGGGAGATCCAGGGGTTGGTGGCCGACGGCGTGGTGGAGGTGATGCTCTTAGGGCAGAACGTGAACTCCTATGGCAAGACCCTTGCCCATCCCATCTCCTTTGCCCAGCTCCTAGAGCAGGTGGAGAAGATCCCCGGACTGGAGCGGATCCGTTTCATGACCTCCCACCCCAAGGATCTCTCCGATGAGCTGATCCATGTGATGGCCAGGTCCAAGAAGATCTGCCCCCACCTCCATCTCCCCCTACAGTCCGGCAGCAGCAAGGTCTTAGAGCGGATGAACCGGCGATACACCAAGGAACGCTATCTGGAGCTGGCCTTTAAGATCAAGGAAGCCATCCCCCAGATCTCCCTGACCACCGACATCATAGTGGGCTTCCCAGGCGAGACCGAGGAGGACTTTTTAGAGACCATCGATGTGATAGAGCAGGTGGGCTTTGACAGCGCCTTCACCTTCATCTACTCCAAACGGACCGGCACTCCCGCCGCCTCCATGGAGGATCAGGTGCCCCCGGATGTGGTCAAAGACCGCTTCGACCGTCTCCTGAAAGTCGTCCAGGCCTCCGGCTCCAAAAACTCCGGCCGTCAGCTTGGACAGACCGAAAAAGTCCTGGTAGAAGAGATCAACGACCATGACCCCACCCTGATGACCGGCCGCCTGTCGAACAACACCATCGTCCACTTCCCCGGGGATCCATCCCTGATCGGGAAGATCGTCCATGTACACCTGGATGCGTTTAAAGGCTTTTATTACATGGGGTCCCTCATGTAAAAAAATAGCTTTTCCTTCACAAGCGTCCCCTCCAAAACACCGGAGCGAGAGCGCGTCCCCGTTGTGACACAGCCCGTTCGGAGCGGACCTTATGCTATATGACACCCCACAAAACACGCAAAAGAAGAGAGGTATCCCCCATGGCTGGCATGACCCCAATGATGACCCAATACCTGGAGACCAAAAAGCAGTATCCGGATTGTATCCTGTTCTACCGTCTGGGTGATTTTTATGAGATGTTCTTTGAGGATGCACTGACCGCGTCGAAGGCCCTGGAGATCACCCTGACCGGAAAAGACTGCGGCTTAGAGGAGCGGGCGCCCATGTGTGGCGTCCCTTTCCATGCGGTGGACTCCTATCTTAATAAGCTGGTGCAGAAGGGGTTCAAGGTGGCGATCGCCGAGCAGATGGAGGACCCTAAGCAGGCCAAGGGCCTGGTGAAGCGGGAGGTGATCCGGGTGGTGACCCCGGGGACCATCACCAGCGCCCAGGCATTAGATGAAGAAAAGAACAATTATCTGTCCGGGATCGTCTATCTGGGCGAATGCTTTGGGATCGCGTCGGCGGATATCACCACCGGGGATTTCTTTGTCACCGAGGTCCACTCGGAGCGGGACCTTTTCGACGAGATCAATAAATTCTCCCCCTCGGAGATCATCTGCAATGATGCCTTCTATGTGTCCGGCGTGGACGTGGAGGGCTTAAAGGAGCGGTATCAGGTGTCCCTCTCGGCCTTGGACAGCCGCTTTTTCGAGGACGAGACCTGCCGGAAGATCCTGCGGGAGCATTACCATGTGGGCAGCTTGGACGGCCTGGGGCTGGCGGACTTGGACGCCGGGGTGATCGCGGCGGGCTGTGTGATGCAGTATCTGTACGAGACCCAGAAGAGCACGTTGGAGCATCTGACCACCATCACCCCCTATCAGGTAGGCCAATATATGGTGATCGACGCGGCCACCAGGCGGAACCTAGAGCTGGTGGAGACCATGCGGGAAAAGCAGAAGAAGGGGACCTTGCTCTGGGTCCTGGATAAGACCAGGACCGCCATGGGGGCCAGGCTCCTTAGGAGCTTCATCGAGCAGCCCCTGATCCACAAGGAGGAGATCTTAGCCCGCCAGGAGGCGGTCCAGGAATTGAACTTAAACTACATCTCTCGGGAGGAGATCCGGGAGTACCTTAACGCGGTCTATGACCTGGAGCGCCTGATCGGGCGGATCAGCTATAAGACCGCCAACCCCAGGGACCTTCTGGCCTTTAAAAACTCCCTTGCCATGATCCCCCATATCAAGGGCCTCTTAAAGGACTCCGTCAGCCCCCTCTTAAAGACCCTGGGGGAGGAGCTAGATCCTCTGGAGGACTTAAAGGAGCTGGTGGAGCAGGCGATCGTGGAGGAGCCGCCCATCTCGATCCGGGACGGAGGGATGATCCGGGAGGGCTTCCATGAGGAGGCGGATAAGCTCCGCCACGCCAAGACCGAGGGGAAGACCTGGCTGGCCCAGCTGGAGGCCAAGGAAAAGGAGGCCACCAAGATCAAGAACCTGAAGATCAAGTTCAACAAGGTCTTCGGCTACTATTTCGAGGTGAGCAATTCCTTTAAGGACCAGGTCCCGGCGCATTTCATCCGGAAGCAGACCCTGGTGAACGGCGAGCGTTTTACCTCGGATGAGCTGAAAAATCTAGAGGATATCATCATGGGCGCGGAGGAGAAGCTGGTCTCCTTAGAATACGAGCTGTTCTGCCAAGTCCGGGACCAGATCGCCTCCCAGGTCCTGCGGATCCAGAAGACCGCAAAGGCCGTGGCCGGGATCGATGTGTTCGCCGCCTTGTCCACGGTGGCTACCCGGAATGACTATGTGAAGCCCTCGATCAATGAGCGGGGGACGATCCACATCAAGAACGGCCGCCATCCGGTGGTGGAGAGGATGATGCGGGACGACCAGTTCATCGCCAATGACACCACTTTAAATAATGGAAAGGACCGGATCTCCATCATCACCGGCCCCAACATGGCCGGAAAATCCACCTATATGCGCCAGGTGGCGCTGATCGTCCTGATGGCCCAGATCGGCAGCTTTGTCCCGGCCCAGGAGGCCGACATCGGGATCTGCGACCGGATCTTTACCCGTGTGGGCGCTTCCGACGATCTGGCCAGCGGCCAGAGCACCTTTATGGTGGAGATGACCGAGGTGGCCAATATCCTGCGCAACGCCACCAAAAACAGCCTGCTGGTCTTAGATGAGATCGGGCGGGGCACCAGCACCTTTGACGGCCTTTCGATCGCCTGGGCGGTGGTAGAGCACATCAGCAGCACAAAGCTCTTGGGCGCCAAGACCTTGTTCGCCACCCATTACCATGAGCTGACCGAGCTGGAAGGGACCATAAGCGGCGTGAAAAACCACTGTATCGCGGTAAAGGAGCAGGGGGATGATATCGTGTTCCTGCGGAAGATCGTCCGGGGCGGGGCGGATAAGAGCTACGGGATCCAGGTGGCCAAGCTGGCCGGGGTCCCGGCTTCGGTGATCGCCAGGGCCAAGGAGATCGCAGTGGAGCTTAGCGGGGCGGATATCACGGCCAGAGCCAAGGAGATCGCCCAGGTCAATGCCACGGTGACCCAGCGGAAGGCAGTGGCAAAGCCGGATGAGGTGGACTTACAGCAGATGTCCTTTTTTGATACTGTAAAGGATGACGATATCATCCGGGAGCTGGGGGAGCTAGAGCTTTCCTGCATGACCCCGATCGATGCCCTGAACACCTTATACCGGCTGCAGACGAAGCTAAAGAACCGATGGGAGGGATAAACGTCCATGCCAGAGATCACCGTATTGGATAAAGATACGATCGATAAGATCGCCGCCGGAGAGGTGGTGGAGCGCCCCGCTTCTGTGGTGAAGGAGCTTTTGGAAAATGCCATCGACGCCAAGGCTACGGCCATCACCGTGGAGATCAAGGACGGGGGAGTCTCCTTTATCCGGGTAACGGATAATGGCTGCGGGATCGAAAGGGAGCAGATCCGTCTGGCCTTTAAGCGCCATGCCACCAGCAAGATCCGGTCCGTGGAGGACTTGATGACTGTTTCCTCCTTAGGGTTCAGAGGAGAGGCGCTGGCCAGCATCGCCGCGGTCTCCCAGGTGGAGCTGATCACCAAGCCCACCGATACGCTGACCGGATCCCGGTATCAGATCGAGGGCGGGGAGGAAAAGAGCCTGGAGGAGGTAGGTGCGCCTGGCGGCACCACCTTCATCGCCCGGAACTTATTTTACAATGTGCCCGCCCGGAAGAAGTTTTTGAAGACCGCGGCCACGGAGGGCGCACATGTAGCGGAGCTGGTGGAGAAGATCGCCCTTTCCCGGCCGGACATCTCCATCCGCTTTATACAGAATAACCAGAACAAGCTCCACACCTCTGGCAACGGCAGCTTAAGGGACATGATCTATACGATCTTTGGCCGGGAGATCGCCTCCAACCTCCTGGATGTGGAGGCCGCGGCGGGGGATATCCGGATCCAAGGGGCGATCGGAAAGCCGGTGATCGCCAGGAGCAACCGGAACATGGAAAACTATTTCATCAACGGCCGCTATATCAAGAGCAACATCGTGGCAAAGGCGATAGAGGAGGCCTACAAGCCCTTTATGATGCAGCACAAGTATCCCTTTGTGATGCTGCATCTTAGGATCGACCAGGAAACGCTGGATGTGAACGTCCATCCGGCCAAGATGGAACTGCGGTTTTCAGACGGGGAGCTGGTGTATAAGACGATCTACCAGGCCATCTCCCAGGCGCTGTCCCACAAGGAGCTGATCCCCCAGGTGGAGCTGGAAAAGAAGGATCCAGCGGCTAAGGGCCGGGAGGCACAGGAAAAGAGCCAAAAGCTTGCCGTAAGCCCGGAACCCTTTGAGAAAAAGCGGATCGGACTATATGAACAGACGTTAAAGCAGCTGACCTCTATGCCGGAGGACGGGTTCTTAAAGGAGGACAGAAGGCTTAACGGCCCTTCTGGAGAGAGGAAGCTGAACCCACTGCGGTCGGAGCGGGTCGGGCAGACGTATGCAGGCGCTCCCACAGGCTCAGATCAGGGCGCTCCTACAGGACCGTCCCGGTCCGAGCCTGTGGAGAGAAGGGAGGAGCTTGGAGAGAAGGGACAGGCAAAGGAAAAGAATGGAGCTTTGGCGGATCTGCCTGGACCGGGGGCGGCCTTTGGACCACAGGATGCCTCTGCCGTCCAGATCGAGCTGTTCGACGACCGGTTCCTTGGAAAAAAGGCGCGGGAAAAGCATCGGCTGATCGGGCAGCTTTTTGGCACCTACTGGCTGATCGAGTATGGCCAGCAGCTTTTTATCATCGATCAGCATGCCGCCCATGAAAAGGTGCTGTTCGAGAAGACCATGAACGCGCTGAAGACCAGGAGCTGCACCACGCAGATGGTCAGCCCGCCGATCATCCTGACCCTGAGTGGATCCGAGGGCGTGCTGATGGAGCGCTATATGACGTATTTTAATGGGATCGGCTTTGAGATCGAGCCTTTCGGCGGACGGGAATATGCTGTGCGCGGGGTCCCGGCAGATCTTTTTTCGGTGGGGAAGAAGGAACTGCTCTTAGAGCTGCTGGACGGGCTTAGCGAGGAGGCTCAGACAAAGGAAGGGGACAGTATCTACGAGAAGGTAGCCTCCATGTCCTGCAAGGCAGCGGTAAAGGGGAACCACACCATGTCTGCGGCAGAGGCGGACGCTCTGATCGATCGGCTCCTGGATATGGAGAACCCCTATGCCTGTCCCCACGGACGTCCCACTATCGTCTCTATGAGCCGCTATGAGCTGGAGAAAAAGTTCAAACGGGCCCTTTGAGCTTCTAAGGCTAAGATCCTGTCCGCCAGACCATCCAGAGCAGGTGCCTCCTAAACTGGACTGGTCAGAAAAATATATACTGGATATTTAAAACAGTCCATACAGCTGGTAAGATATGCATACCGGAAAAAGACAGCGCTGCAGCAGCATGTAAGAAAGATCGGAGGCATAGCAAATGGACAGTTTACAGATGAGAGCGAGGAGCATCCGCTCAGTACAATGGATGGCGGTGACCGCCACACTGATGGCGATGAACGTGGCGCTCAGCTCCTTTGGGGTCCCTGTCCCAGGCGGGCATCTTTATCTGAACGATATCGTGATCTGTACCGCAGGGATCTTGTTAGATCCTTTGGGCGCGTTTTTGGTAGGCGGTGTGGGCGCATTTTTAGGCGATTTTTTCTTTTATCCTACGCCCATGTTCGTTTCCCTGTGTACACATGGCCTGCAGGCGATCGTGATCTCGTTGGTCTCGCACCGCATGTGGAAGGAAAAAAGAGTCTTTGCGTCAGCCCTTGCCGTAGCCATAGGCGCGGTGATCATGGTGGCGGGGTATTCGCTGGGAAGGGCGTTCATCTACAGCACACCCGCCTACGCGATCCTAAAACTGCCCTTCCAGATCCTCCAGGCAGTGACAGGCGCGGTCTTTGCCATGATCATCTGTTTCCGCTTCCGGCTGCTGAGGATCTTTGAGCGTTCGTTTTTACCAGGAGGCGGGAACTAAAGTGCGGTCATGCAGAGCTGGACAGCATCCGCAGAGATACGATAGGAGAAGAGGACAGGGCATCCTTGGACAGGCGGGGCCTGTCCTTTTCTGTTCCCTTGTGGACAGGCGTTACTTTTCACAGGCTGGCCAAAGGGTCCGCTCCCGGCTGGCATTATTTTAGAAAGCCTGTTCCATTTAGCCAACTGATGTTGTATAATGGAGCACGCAGCAAAAAATGGTCTCAGCTGAAGGGAAGACCCGAGAAAGAAGGGGGAAGAAGGATATGGAACTGGAGCTCATCCGATCACAGGAGTCCCATATAGACGGATCGGCCAAGATCATGGAGCGTGCTTTTGATAAAGATACAAGGCTGCATCTTGGCGAGGAAAAGGGTGGACCGGGCGGAAATGATGACGGTACTTTTTTGCGAAAGTGTGGATCACATAAAGAGGCTTCTTCCTATTGTATTTTACTAAATGGACAGTTGATCGGCGGAGTGATCTTGCGGATCGATGAAGATCATAACAAAGTGTGGTTTTCATATCATCAAGATCGAAGATCCTAAAAACAGGCGGGATGGCCAATATAAGATGCAGAAAGTGATGGGATAAAGTTTAACGATATGGTGTGGACTTTCCATTTTAAAACGATTATAATAAGGGATAGTTTTCTGAAAAGGCCGGATCAGTCTGGGCTGAGGCCAGGCTCCGGCCATAGATAGGAGATAGTGGAGTGGACCATTTGGAGAGGGACAGACTGCCGCTCATCATCTTGGCCGGGCCTACGGCTGCGGGGAAGACCTCCCTCTCGATCCGTCTGGCGAAGGCGGTGGGGGGCGAGATCATCAGTGCGGATTCCATGCAGGTGTACCGCCATATGGATATCGGCTCGGCAAAGGTGACGGCAGAGGAGATGGACGGGGTACCCCATCACCTGATCGATGTGCTGGAGCCTACGGAGGATTTTAACGTAGTGATCTTCCAGGAGCTGGCAAAGAAAGCCCTGGGGGAGATCTGTTCCCGCGGGCATATCCCGATCGTTGTGGGAGGGACCGGATTTTATATCCAGGCCCTGCTGTACGATATCGATTTTAAGGAAAACCCGGAGGAAGGTTGTATCCGGCAGGAGCTGGAAGCGCTGGCAAGGGAAAAGGGGAACGGTTATCTGCACCGGCTTTTAGAGCAGGTGGACCCCGAGTCCGCCAAGGCGATCCATGGGAACAATGTTAAGCGGGTGATCCGGGCACTGGAGTATTTCCGCCAGACCGGGGAGAAGATATCCGTCCATAATGAAGAGGAAAGACGTAAGCCGTCGCCCTATGACTTTCTCTATTATGTCGTCCGTATGGAGCGGAGCGCGCTCTATGCGCGGATCGACCGCCGGGTGGACCAGATGCTGGCACAGGGCCTTGTGGAAGAGGTCCGCCGCTTAAAAGCCATGGGCTGCCATCGCGGCATGGTCTCCATGCAGGGCCTGGGCTATAAGGAGATCCTGGACTATCTGGATGGAAGATGCACCTTAGAGGAAGCGGTATACATCTTGAAACGGGATACCAGACACTTCGCCAAACGGCAGATCACCTGGTCCAAGCGGGAACGGGATGTGCGATGGCTGGACAGGGATAAGATATGGGACGAAAAAGAACTGGTGGAACATATCCTCAGAGAGATGAGCGAAAATGCGTCATTTACACATCATCCATTTTGGAGCGATCGGGGATGACCACTATTTTTATCACTTGATCTAACTTAAATATAGAAGGAAGAGGGATACCATGCATATAGACGAGATCTACCGCCAGATAGGCATCACCCATGAAGTGCTGGCCTTTTGCACCCAGGTCGAAGCCGATCTAAAGGAGCGCTTCGAAAAGATCGATCAAACAGCAGAATACAACCAGATGAAAGTGATCAAAGCCATGCAGGATAACCAGGTCAGCGATATCCACTTTGCGGCCACCACAGGCTACGGATACAATGACTTAGGACGAGATACCTTAGAAAAGGTCTATGCCAGCCTGTTCCACACAGAGGCAGCCCTGGTCCGCCCTAATCTGATCAGCGGCACCCATGCCCTCCATGTGGCGCTCTCCGGGAACCTGCGCCCGGGGGACGAGCTGCTCTCCCCGGTGGGAAAGCCCTACGACACGCTGGAGGAGGTGATCGGGATCCGGGATTCTGCAGGATCTTTAAAGGAATACGGCGTTTCCTATCGCCAGGTGGATCTGCTCCCGGACGGTTCCTTTGACTATGATAAGATCAGGGAAGCCATCCATGAAACGACCAAGCTGGTGACGATCCAGCGGTCCAAGGGCTATGACACCCGCCCCACCTTCTCTGTGGGGCAGATCGGGGAGCTGATCGCCTTTATCCGCAAGATCAAGCCGGATACGATCTGTATGGTCGATAACTGCTATGGCGAGTTTGTAGAGAGGATCGAGCCCACCGACGTAGGCGCCGACATGGTGGTGGGATCTTTGATCAAGAATCCCGGAGGCGGACTGGCTCCCATCGGCGGCTATATCGCAGGAAGACAGTCCTGCATAGACAATGCGTCCTACCGTCTCAGCGCCCCGGGCCTGGGAAGAGAGGTGGGAGCCAGCCTGGGGCTGAACACCTCCTTTTATCAGGGCCTCTTTTTGGCCCCTACCGTGACCGCAGGCGCATTAAAAGGAGCGATCTTCGCCGCTGGTATCTATGAAAAACTGGGCTTCCCGGTGGTGCCGGGCAGCACAGAAGACCGCCACGATATCATCCAGGCGGTCACCCTGGGATCTGCAGAACGCGTGATCGCCTTCTGCCAGGGGATCCAGGCTGCTGCTCCTGTGGACAGCTTTGTCACCCCGGAGCCCTGGGATATGCCCGGCTATGACGCCCCTGTGATCATGGCTGCCGGAGCTTTTGTCCAGGGATCCTCCATCGAGCTGAGCGCGGATGCACCGATAAAACCGCCGTATGCGGTCTATTTCCAGGGCGGTCTTACCTGGTACCATGCAAAACTGGGGATCATGATGTCTCTGCAAAAGCTGGTGGATAAAAATCTTACAGAATTATAAATATTTTTCAAAACATATACAGATGTGGAAACTTATGTTAAAATGAAATGAGGAGCGCTTTGACTGATGAAAGATAAAAATTTTTGGGTATTGCTGATCTTACTCCTGGCCGGGGTCGTGCTGGGCGGCTTTATCGGAAGCTTGACAGAGGGCGTCCCTTTCCTCTCCTGGCTGGGGTTCGGAGATTCCTTTGGACTGAACACCCCGCTGGTGCTGGACTTAGGGATCCTGGTCATCACCTTCGGACTGTCGATCAAGATCACGATAGCCGGCATCATCGGCATGGCTCTGGCATTACTGATCTATCGCTGGCTGTGAGCGATAACAAAAGATCTTGATCCTTACCCTTCCCTGGGCGGCTGTACTTGGAGAGCAAAGACAGAGAGGAAGGACCTATGGAAACAACAGATCGTACAGAAAAGCAGGAACGAAAAAGGATGAAGGACATCCCGCCGGATGAGCGCCCCTATGAGCGTTGCCAAAAGATGGGGCCGGGGAGCTTGACCGATGCGGAGCTTTTAGCGGTCATCATCCGCACCGGCTCACGGGAAGCGACTTCCCTGGAATTGGCACAAAAGATATTAGCCTTAAATTATCCGGATCTGGGTATTTTAGGGCTTTTGCATCTTTCAATGACCGATCTTATGAAGCTGAAGGGGATCGGGCGTGTGAAAGCGATCCAGCTCACCTGCATCGGGGAGCTGTCCAGGAGGATCTGGAAGCGGGCAGCGGGAGCCGGCAGGCCCATCTTAAAGGATCCGGAGGAGATCGCAAGGTATTGCATGGAGGACATGCGCCATCTGGAGCAGGAGCAGATCAGGGCTCTGTTCTTTGATACGAAGCAGCATCTTTTGCAGGATGTGGTCTTATCGAAGGGTACGGTGGATTCCTCGGTGATCTCCCCGAGGGAGATCTTTATCCAGGCGCTCCGCTGCGGCGCCGTCACCTTGATCTTAGTGCATAACCATCCCAGCGGCGACCCTTCTCCCAGCCGGGAGGACGAGCGGATGACCATGCGGGTCCGGGAAGCAGGCCAGATATTAGGCATCTTTTTGTTAGATCACGTAATCATTGGAGATACTACTTATATAAGCTTACGGGAACGAGGAATGATATAGATGGAAACAAAGCGCAGCAAATATCTCTTGATCGGCCTCACGGTGATCTGCATCCTGCTGATCGGGATCACTTCCTTTAAGGATGGGATCATGGAACCGCTCCGGACGGGAGTGGGGTATTTCTTGGTCCCTTTACAGACAGGGGTGAACTCGGTGGGAAGGGGAGTCTATACGGAGCTCAAAGACTATAGCAAGTTAAAGAACGCGCTCGAGGAGAATGAGAGGCTGAAAGATGAGGTGGCCCGCCTGACAGAGGAGAACAACCGCTTACAGCAGGAACAGTTTGAGCTGGCCAGGCTGCGTGAGCTTTACGAGCTGGATCAGGAGTATATGCAGTATGAAACGATCGGAGCCAGGGTCATCGCAAAGGATTCCGGCGACTGGTTCCAGGTGTTCAGGGTGAACAAAGGATCTGCCGACGGCGTGGAGGTGGATGACAATGTGATCGCTGGCGGGGGACTGGTGGGGATCGTGACCGATGTGGGGGCAAATTACGCTACGGTCCGCTCGATCATCGACGATTCCAGCCGGGTCAGCGCCATGACGATCCAGTCCGGGGACCGGTGCATCATCGCCGGGGACCTGACCTTATTTGAGGAGGGGCGGCTTCGGATCACCGATATCGCCAAGACGGGGGAGATAAAGGACGGGGACCGGATCGTCACCTCCAATATCAGCTCCAAGTTCCTTCCGGGGATCTTAGTGGGCTACGCAGCGGATGTGACCATGGACCCTAAGCGGCTCACCCAGTCCGGCTATCTGATCCCGGTGGCCGATTTTGATAACCTGCAGGAGGTGCTGATCATCAGGGGCACGAAATATACCGGTGAGGAAGAAGGAGAGGGGGCCGGCGCATGAAGCGGATCCTGATAAACCTGCTGTTGATGGTGTTGGCTTTCACGATCCAGACCTGTGTCTTTCCCATGATCCCCTTTTTGTCGGCATCGCCTAATCTGCTGCTGATCCTCACCTTTTCCTTTGGGTTCATCCATGGGAGCCAGGCCGGGATGTTCTATGGCCTGTTCGCCGGGCTGCTCCTGGATCTTTTTTACAGCGGCCCCTTCGGCTTTTATATGCTGATCTTTATCTATATGGGCTATATGAACGGGATATGCACCCAATATTATTATGAAGACTACATCACGCTGCCGCTCATCCTTTGCGTGCTGAACGAGCTGGCGTATAATCTATATATGTATGTGTTCCGTTTCCTGATCAGAGGGAAGCTGGATCTGTTCTACTATTTCCGGAACATCATGGTCCCGGAGATCATCTTTAGTGTTGTGACCACTCTGTTCATCTATCGGCTGTTCTTATTTGCCAGCCGCTGGCTGGAGGAGCTGGAAAAAAGGAGAGATACGACGATTGTTTGAAGATCTGCGAGAGGTACTGAAAGAATTTTTGTATAAAGTCGCTTATTCCAGACTGTCCGCCCTTACGGTGGTCTTTACCTGCATGTTCACGGTATTGGCCGTCCACCTGTTCAACCTGCAGATCGTGCAGGGGGAGGATATGCTGAATAACTATATCCAACAGACAGAGGTAGTCTTGTACACGCCCGGTACGAGAGGGAACATCTACGATACGAACGGAAAACTGATCGCCTATAATGAGCTGACCTATTCCGTTACCGTACAGGACATCGGCGCCTACAGCACCGCACAGATGAACGAGATGCTGCTCAAGCTGGTGGAGATCTTGAACCGGCATGGGGCAAAGGTACAGGGAAAGTTCGAGGTAGGGCTCGATGAGGGTGGGGAGATGATCTTCACCTCTTACAGCGAGACCGGAAGGCTGGGATTTTTGCGCGATGTCTTCGGAAAGAAGAACATCAGCGAGCTCAGCGAGACACCGGATAAGACATTGGGCAAATATCCGGCAGAGGCGACTGCCAGAGAGCTTTTCGAGATGAAGAAGAAGGATTACGGGCTGGACGAGATAAAGGATGAGATGGGGAACGTGCTGATGCTGGACGACCAGACGGCGCTGGACATCATCAATATCCGCTATACCATGTCCCTGACATCCTTCCAGAGATACCTGTCCACTACGGTCTCCACCTATGTGGACGAGGAAACGGTGGCCGAGGTGCTGGAAAATACGGCGGACCTGCAGGGAGTGAACATCGAGAGCTCCTCCGTGCGGGTCTATAATGACAGTATCTATTTTGCGCCGATCATCGGTTATACCGGAAAGATGCAGAAAGAGCGGTTGGAGGAGCTGCAGGAGTCCGACCCGGATTACGACTTGAACGATACGGTGGGCCTGATCGGTATCGAAGCCTCTATGGAGGTGGAGCTGCAGGGCAAAAAGGGCTATCAGGTGGTGAACGTGGATAACCGCGGGCGCATCCGCGAGGTAAAGGAAGAGGTGGAGCCCATAGCCGGCAATGATATCTATCTCTCTCTGGATACGGACCTGCAAAAGGGCATCTACCATATCATCGAACGCCAGCTGGCCGGTATCCTGGTCCAGAAGCTGGTGCCGGAGGATGAGCCGAACACGGATATCAAGGATGCCAGTAAGCTTATGATCCCGATCAAGGATGCCTATTACCAGCTGATCAATAACAATGTTCTGTCCCTCAGCAGATTTGAGGCGGAGGATGCTTCCCCTACAGAGAAGCAGATCCAGAGCATATTTGAGAGCTCCAGGGAGCAGATCATAGCCCGCCTTAAGGGCGAGCTGATGAGTGAGAACGCCGCCATGATCAAGGACCTTCCAAAAGATATCGCCAATTACATGGTCTATATCTATACCTACCTGGCCTCCTCTGCGGCAGGCATCATCGATGAGAACGCGATCGACGTTTCCAGTGAAGCGTATCTGGCCTGGAAGGCGGATGAGATCAGTCTGCGGGATTATCTGCTGGCCGGGATCGCCGCAAACTGGGTGGATACCACAAAGCTGAACGCGGACAGTCGGTATTCCAGCGCGGACGATATATACGGCCAGCTGGTGGACTACTGTTTAGAGCAGCTGATGAGCGATGACAGATTTACGAAGAGGATCTACCGTTTCCTGATCAGCGATGACATCATCACCGGAAAACAGCTCTGCCTGGCTTTGTACGACCAGGGGGTGCTGGAGTATGAGCCGGATCAGGTGGCCGCCCTCCAGGCCAATGGAGAGAACTACGCATACACCTTCCTCCGGGACAAGATTTCCAAGATCCAGATCACACCGGCACAGCTTGCTCTAGATCCCTGCAGCGGATCCTGCGTGATCACCGATGTCCGTACAGGAAAGGTAAAGGCGCTGGTGACCTATCCCAGCTACGATAACAATCAGATGTCCGGGACTGTGGACAGCGCTTATTTTTCCAAGCTGCAGAACGATCTGTCCCAGCCGCTGTACAATAACGCCACCCAGGCACAGAAAGCACCTGGATCCACCTTTAAGCCCATCACTGCAGTGGCCGGGCTGGAGGAGGGGGTGATCGGTCTGGATGAGCTGATCGAATGTACCGGTATCTACGAAGAGGTAGCACAGCCGATCCGATGCTGGATCAGTCCCGGCCATCACGGTCTCCTGAACGTGGTGGGAGGTCTGGAGAATTCCTGCAACTGCTTCTTTTCAGAAGTGGCCCACCGGCTGTCTATGGATGCGAACGGCGTTTACAATACGGAAAAAGGATTGGATGCACTGCGGAAATATGCGACCATGTTCGGTTTGGATCATGATTCCGGTGTGGAGATCTCCGAGCGGGATCCGGAGATCTCAAACCTCGACCCGGAGCGTTCCGCTATGGGTCAGGGGACCAACAGTTATACGAACGTACAGCTTTCCCGCTATGTGGCGGCCCTGGCGAACCGGGGCACTGTCTTTGAGCTCAGCCTGTTAGATAAGGAGACCGATCCGGACGGGGGCCTTCTGGAGGAATTCATGCCGGAAGCCAGCTCCCACATCCAGATCCAGGACAGCACCTGGGACGCGGTAGCCCAGGGGATGCGGTCGGTGATCCAGAACAGTTCCGCTTCCAAGATCTTCCGGGACCTGCCGATCGAGATCGTGGGAAAGACCGGTACGGCACAGGAATCCAAGACACGAGGGAATCACGCCTTTTTTATCTCCTACGGGCCTTATACAAACCCGGAGATCAGTGTGACCGTGAACATCCCTTATGGATACTCCTCCTCAAATGCCGCTATGGTCGCAAAACATGTGTACCAATTATATTATGGATATACAAGTGTAGACGATATCTTAAATACCGGTGCATTGGAGACCTCTAATGTCACCATCGGAGATTAAATGAGCTGAGGTGATGATCATGCGCAGTACCGTTGTGATCAAGGGAAATAAGTCGGGGATGAGCATATACTTAGACCCGGAGGCTCCCTTTGAACAGATCCTGATGGATATCGAGAAAAAGTTCCGGGAAAGTGCAAAGTTCTGGGGCTCTGTCCAGATGGCCCTTTCTCTGGAAGGGCGTGCCCTCACGCCCAATGAAGAGTACCAGATCGTGAACGCGATCATGGAGAGCTCCCAGGTGGAGATCCTATGCCTGATCGACCAGGATGGCGAACAGATCCGGCGGTGCGAAAAGGCATTGAACGAAAAGCTGATGGAGCTCAGCTCCCAGACCGGCCAATTCTACAAAGGGGATCTGCAGCGGGGGGACAGTCTGGAATCCGAAGCCAGCATCGTGATCATCGGAGACGTCCATCACGGCGCCAGAGTGACCGCCAAGGGGAATATCATCATACTGGGCGAGCTCAAGGGTTCCGTGTTCGCGGGAGCCGCCGGGAATGCCGACGCTGTAGTGGTGGCTCTGGACATGGCCCCGATCCAGATCCGGATCGGGGAGCACTCCAGCCGGGTGGGAGAGAAGAGCAAACGCCTGGGACGGGGACCTATGATCGCCAGCGTCACCGACGGCAGCATATGTACAAAAGCGATCAAGAAAAGTTTTTTGAATATGTTTGAATTTAAGTGAGAGTTTAGTGAAATTGTACTGGAAAAAACCAAAATTATATAGTATAGTATAATATAATAGCTATCATCATTGATCATGATAGATATTTTGTGCAGGAGGATAGCATATGAGTGAAGTCATCGTTATTACTTCTGGTAAAGGAGGGGTCGGCAAGACCACCACTTCTGCAAATGTGGGGACCGGACTCGCCATCCTGGGCAAGAAGACCGTTCTGATCGATACGGATATCGGACTGCGGAACCTGGATGTGGTGATGGGGCTGGAAAACCGGATCGTCTACAATCTGGTAGACGTTGTGGAAGGGAACTGTCGGATGAAGCAGGCCCTCATAAGAGACAAAAGATATCCGAACCTGTACTTACTGCCATCTGCCCAGACCAGGGATAAGACTGCGGTCAGCCCGGAGCAGATGAAGAAACTGGCCGACGATCTGCGGGAGGATTTTGATTATATCCTCTTAGACTGTCCGGCCGGGATCGAACGAGGCTTTCAGAACGCGATCGCCGGGGCTGACCGGGCTCTGGTAGTGACCACGCCGGAGGTGTCGGCGATCCGGGATGCAGACCGCATCATCGGCCTCTTAGAAGCTGCCGATATGGGTATGATCGATCTGATCGTCAACCGCATCCGCATGGATATGGTGCGGAGAGGGGATATGATGTCCATGGACGACGTGGTGGATATCCTCGCGGTCAATGTGATCGGTGTGGTGCCGGACGACGAGTCGATCGTCATCTCCACCAATCAGGGAGAACCGCTGGTGGGCATGGGTTCCATGGCCGGACAAGCTTACTTAAACATCTGCCGGCGCATCATGGGGGAGGAGATACCGTTCCTCAGCCTGGCCGATCAGCCCAGATTCCTCATGCGGCTGACCAGCCTCCTAAGAAGAGCTTAGGAGGGGAACGGATGATCAAGGATGTATTTCAGAGGATCCGCAGGGATCATTCCGGGAGCCTGGCCAAAAAGAGGCTCAAGGTGGTGCTTGTCACGGATAAGGTGGACTGTTCCCCGGAGCTGATCGACAGGATAAAGGATGACATGTTGCGTGCCATATCGAAATACATGACGATCGATCGGGAAGGCATTGAGATAAGGATCATCAATGGCCGGCCGAAAAGAGTCCTTTATGCGGCGTTTCCGATCCTTGATATACCAGATAAGGGGATCTGCTGAACATGTTTTTTGACTATAAACTCAGATATTTTCGTTTTGGCCTGGTGATCTGCACACTGGCGCTCAGCGTGATCGGCGTCCTGGTGATCAGGAGCGCTTCGGCCGGGTCGTTAGAAGAAGGAAGGGTCGCTCGACAGATGATCGGGATAGGCGCGGGGCTGACCATCGCCCTCATCCTTTCCCTGATCGATTATCACCGGATACTGAACATATGTGTGATCATCTATCTGGCATGCATCGGTCTGCTGGTGTGGGTGCTCATCAACGGGGTCATGAGGGGGGGCGCCACCCGCTGGGTCGTACTGCCTGTGCTGGGGCAGCTCCAGCCCTCTGAATTTACAAAGATCGGCCTGATCATCTTTTTCTCCTGGTATTTTGACCGATACCAGGAGAAGATCAATCAGGTATCCTTTTTAGTGGTCACGGCTGCATTGTTTGGACTGCCGCTGCTCCTGATCCTGGCGGAGCCGAATTTATCGACCAGCCTGATCTTGGTCATGATCTTTTCCGTGATGATCTTTGCTGCCGGCTTGAGCTATAAATGGATCTTTGGCGCGATCGCTGTCTTAGCACCTGTGGCGGCGATCTTTATCTACCTGCTGCAATATGAGATGATCCCCTTTTTGAGGGGATATCAGGCGCAGCGGATCTTGAGCTTCATCAATCCCGCAAAATACCAGGATGCCAACCTGCAGCAGGATAATTCGGTCATGGCCATAGGTTCCGGACAGCTTTGGGGAAAGGGGCTGAACAACACTACCATTGCTTCCGTTAAGAACGGAAATTTCCTTTCGGAGGAATCCACGGACTTCATCTTCGCTATCATCGGGGAAGAATTGGGGTTTGTGGGAAGCCTGGTCGTTCTGGGCTTGTTCTTACTTGTTATCTATGAATGCCTTCTGGCTGCCAGAAGGGCAAAGGATGTGAGCGGGAAGCTGCTGTGTACAGGCATGGCTGCCCTGATCGGGTGCCAGAGCTTTTCAAATATCGCAGTCGCTACAAAATTATTTCCGAATACCGGCCTTCCGCTCCCATTTATCAGTTACGGTGTCAGTTCTCTTATCAGTATGTATCTTGGGATGGGGATCGTATTGAATGTGGGGTTACAGAGGAAAAGCGCATATGATTAAGGAGGAGTATGAGAATGAATATCGGCCTGATAGCACATGATGCAAAGAAAAAATTGATGCAGAACTTCTGCATCGCCTACAGAGGGATCTTGAGCAAGCACGAGCTGTTCGCCACTGGGACCACGGGACGGCTCATCGAGGAGGTAGCTAATCTGAACGTCCATAAATACCTGGCCGGCCATCTGGGCGGAGAGCAGCAGATGGCGGCGCAGGTGGAGCATAACGAGATGGATCTGGTGATCTTCCTGCGCGATCCCCTGACTTCGAAGAACCATGAGCCGGATGTGAACAATGCGGTAAGGCTTTGCGATACCTATAATATCCCGCTGGCTACGAATCTGGCTACGGCAGAGCTTTTGATCAAGGCTCTGGATAGGGGCGACCTGGAATGGCGGGAAGTATATCGGTAAGACGAGAATGTATGCGCGCGTGCGCATGTAGAAAGTTTGGGCAAGATGAAGTTTTTAGAGAAAAAGAGAGCTTTAGCCGCTCTGTGCCTGGCTTATGTTGTCCTTTTTTCCGTCAGCTGCAAAAAAGACACATTGGAACGGCCTTATGCGTGGGCGGATGAGGACCTTCCGGTCTACGGCCAGGAGCTTGCGGCGGATGGATATGCAGCTGGTTTTGCCAGTGACCTCTGTGTCTTGGGCGCGGAGGAGACCTGGGAAGCGGAAAATGTGGACGCAGAGGCCGCCGCGGTCTTTGATCTTTCGAACAAGCAGGTGGTCTTTGGAAAAAATGCCTTTGAGCAGCTTTATCCCGCCAGCATCACAAAGGTGATGACCGCGATCCTGGCGATCAAGTACGGGAACCTGGAGGATAAGGTGACCGTGACGGACGCCGCCGTGATCACCGAAGCAGGCGCTACGCTCTGCGGTATACGTCCCGGAGATGAATTGACATTAGAGCAGCTCCTTTATGGGCTGATGCTCCCGTCCGGGAACGATGCGGGGGCGGCCATCGCGGTCCACATCGCCGGGAGCATCGACGGATTTGCAGATATGATGAATGAGGAAGCCGCCAGACTGGGGGCTACAGGCACTCATTTTACAAATCCCCATGGATTGACGGACACAGCCCACTATACCACCGCTTACGACCTGTATCTTATCTTTAACGAGGCATTAAAGCTCCCTAAGTTCCGTGAGGTGACCCGATGTACGGCGTACACGGCGAACTATGTGGACCGCAACGGTGGATCCGTCTCTAAGGAGTGGAAGGGCGGGAACTGGTATCTGACCGGAGAGCGGGAGACCCCGGAGGGCTTGGAGGTCTTCAGCGGAAAGACCGGCACCACTAATGCTGCCGGATTCTGTCTGATCATGGCCAGCCGGGATATGGCCGGACAGGAGTACATCTCCGTCGTATTGAAAGCGGGGAGCCGCCCTGCGCTCTACGAGAACATGACAGAAATAATCCAGAAGATCGAGAAATAGGCATTGCATTTTTTGGGTGATCATGCTATGATCGTTTTATGATCAGCTGATATTTTATGCAACTTAAATAAACAAAAGGAGGAGATCATCATGGTTCAGATCATTGCGGGAGGAAAGGGTAAAGGGAAGACAAAACATCTGTTAGACAAAGCCAATGGATCGATCAAGACTGCAACGGGCTCGATCGTATATCTGGACAAGAGCTCTAAACATATGTATGAACTGAGCAATAAGATCCGTTTGATCAACGTAAATGAATTTCAGGTCAATTCTACGGAGAGCTTTATCGGTTTTGTGAGTGGCATCATATCCCAGGATCATGATCTGGAGATCATGTTCTTAGACAGCTTTTTGAAGCTGGCCAGCCTTGAGGGAGAGGATATCTCCCAGACTATCGCGACTTTGAAAAAGATCGGTGAGAAGTATCATGTGACTTTCGTCCTGAGCATATCCATGGATGCCCACGAGCTTCCGGACAACGCAAAGGAAGATGTGATCGTTTCTCTATAAGCGACGATGCGGGGATCCTTGCATCTGGTCGCATCTGTGATCATATAGATAACGCGGCTGCTGTGGAGATTCTGCGGCAGCTTTTTTGTATGCCTATGTCCGTGTACTTGCTTTTTTGGACAGTTCCTTTTATAATGTAGCATATCGGAGAGGATGCAGGAAAGGAAAGTGATCCATGAGTGATCCAAAGCAAAAGGATCCGCAGAAGATCGTACCATACCGGCGGCGTCAGCACATGAACGTGGGGATGATCTTTTTTGCGATCATATTTGTTTATATGAGCTTTAGTGTCTATACCTACATGAAACGGGATAAAGTCCAATTCTATGAAGTGGTGGAAGGTGGGATCGTAAACGTAAAGAGCTATACCGGGATCATCCTCCGGGATGAGACTACGAAATACACGGACCGGGCTGGTGATATCAATTACTATGTGCGGGAGGGAAAGCGGGCAAGCGTAGGGACTAGTATCTATTCCATCGACGAGACGGGATCGATCGCTGCTTTTAAGGCCGAGCACCCGGGATCGGGCGATATACTGAGCGAGGAGGATCTGCTGAACATAAAAAAGCAACTTTCCGCCTTCAGTACCAGCTATTCGGATGAGCGGTTTGATACGGTCTACGATGCAAAGTATTCCCTGGAGGCACTGGTCATGGAATGTGCCAGTTTCAGCGCGCTGGATAACCTGGATGTGATGATGGAGCAGGCCGGCGTGAACTTCCAGCAGGTCCTATCCGATCAGGCCGGTGTGATCTCCTATGCGATCGACAACTATGAGGACCTGGAGCCATCCCAGGTCACAGAGGAGGTGTTTGACCGGAGCGGGTATGCACGGGAGACCACCCGGTCGGGGAAAAAGGTGCCCATCGGCTATCCGGCTTACAAGATCGTGACCTCCGATGACTGGTCGGTCGTCTTTCCCCTGTCGGAGGAAGACCTGGCAGACTATCAGGACGGGACATCCCTGCGGGTCCGTTTTATGGGCAGGGATCTGGAGCTCACCGGCGATCTCTCGATCATCCTGGGTGCTGACGGTAAGGCCTATGGCAAGCTGGACTTTCATAAGTACATGATCCAGTTCCTCTCGGACCGGTATGTCCAGTTCGAGATCGTGACCAAACAGGTGTCCGGTCTTAAGATCCCCATAAGCGCCGTGACCGATAAGACCTTTTACCTGGTCCCTATCGATTATCTGGCGCAGGGAGGGGACGGAGACCGATCGGCCACCGGCTTTATGAAGGAGGTCTATTCCGAACAGGGCACCTCAGCGGTGTTCGTGCCGGCTACGATCTATTATTCTACAGAGGAGTTTTATTACATCGACGTGAGCGGGGATGGGGAGCTGAAGGTAGGGGACTATCTGGTAAAGCCTGTAGGCGGAAATGTGGCAGACGAAGATATCGCCGCACCGGACGAGGTGGGCGAGACAGAGGCAGAGGCAGACACCGAGGCATCCCGTGCGGCCCGGGCCGCCGAGCATGGAGGCCGCTTCCAGCTGGGAGCCAGCATGCAGCTCCAGGGAGTGTACAGCATCAATAAAGGCTATGCCGTCTTTAAGCAGATCGAGGTGCTGGATGCCAATGAAGAATATTATACGATCAAAAAAGGGATGAGCTATGGATTGGCCGTCTATGATCATATCCTGCTGGATGCTTCTACGGCAGAGGAGGGGAAGGTGATCTACCAGTAGGGCGGGCGGCTAGGTTTTGGCCGCGTGTAGGCTTAGAGAAGAAAAACATCAGAGATAGGGGTGGAGACAGATGGTAAAGGAGCAGCTGCAAGAGGTAAGAGAGAGGATAGAGGCGGCCTGCCGCAGGGCGGGGCGGGATCCAAGGGAGGTGACCCTGATCGCGGTCAGCAAGACCAAACCGGCGGAGCTGGTGCGGGAGGTCTATGATCAGGGGCAGCAAGATCTTGGTGAGAATAAGGTGCAGGAGATCCTGGAAAAGGAGAAGGTCCTGCCAAAGGATATCCGCTGGCATATGATCGGCCATCTGCAGCGGAACAAGGTCCGGCAGGTGATCGATAAGACAGTGCTGATCCATTCGGTGGATTCGGTCCGCTTAGCGGAGCAGATCGAGGAGGAGGCCGCCAAGCGGGACTTGGATGTGGATATCCTGCTGGAAGTGAACGTGGCGAGAGAAGAGAGTAAATTTGGATTTATGCTGGAGGAGGTGTTGGATGGAGCCCTTGCGATCAGCCGGTTCCCTCATGTGCATATCCGCGGACTGATGACAATTGCACCTTTTGTCGAAAATTCCGAGGAAAATCGAAAAATATTTAAAAAATTATTTCAATTTTATGTTGACATGAAAAGTAAAAACATTGATAATGTTAATATGGACGTGTTGTCTATGGGCATGTCCGGCGATTATGAAGTGGCGATCGAAGAGGGTGCTACCATGATCCGAGTAGGGACCAGCATTTTCGGTTCCAGGTAAAGAATGGAGAAAACGAGTATGAGCCAGAGAAGCCTTTTGAGCAGACTGATGAATTCTTTGCGTTTAAGTGGAGATGAGGACGAAGATGACTACTACTTAGATGATGACGATATGTTTGAGGAAGAGGCCCCCAGAAAAAGTTTTTTTTCAAGACGTTCAGAGGAAGATGATTACGAGGACGAGGTCGATACCCGGTCCCGCTATCAGAATAGTCGAAATGCGAAGGTCGTTCCGATGAAAAGGGGCATGGAGGTGACCATGATCAAGCCTACCTCCATGGAAGATTCCAGAGAAGTATGTGATTATCTGTTGGCCGGAAAAGCAGTCGTGCTGAACCTTGAGGGGATCCATATGGAGATCGCTCAGAGGATCATCGATTTTACTTCAGGTGCCACCTACTCGATGGAAGGCAATCTGCAAAAGATCTCGAACTATATCTTTATCGCGACACCGCGGTCCGTAGAACTGTCCGGCGATTTTCAAGATCTCCTGTCCGGCGGAAACTTAAGCGGTGTTTCCGGTCTGAACATGCATCTGTAAAGTTTAGCCGACGATCCATGAAAGAGAGGCAGACATCTTCTTTTGATAGGAGCATGTTTGCTTTTTCTTTATCACGGCGGACCATAGAATGAAAGAGGGATACGATGGAGGATATGATGGAACATTTATGTGTACATTTAAACGGCGATCCGATCTACGATATCGTCCTGGCCCGGTCTTTTGCGGGACTGGCACGGGAGGCAGAGGCGCTGGGGACTTCGGGGCAGAAGCTCTGCATCGTCACAGACAGCAACGTAGCGGCTCTTTATCTGGATGAGGTAAAGGAGCAGCTCATCCCTGTCTGCCGGCAGGTGGACGTTTTCGTGTTCCCGGCAGGAGAGGAGCACAAGAACTTGGATACAGTCAGGGATCTGTACCATGTCCTGATCGAAAAGGCCTATGACCGAAAGGATATGCTGGTCGCTCTGGGCGGCGGCGTTCCCGGCGACCTGTGCGGATTTGGAGCTGCTACTTATCTGCGGGGGATCTCCTTTATCCAGATCCCTACCACACTGCTTTCCCAGGTCGATTCCAGCATCGGCGGGAAGACCGGCGTGGACATGGATGCTTACAAAAATATGGTGGGCGCTTTTCATAGCCCCAAGCTGGTCTATACCAATGTGGCCGCTCTGGATACTTTATCAGAGGAGCAGTTCATCTCCGGGATGGGCGAGGTGGTCAAGCATGGGCTGATCTGTGATAAGGGGTATTATGACTGGCTGGCCGGGCATAAGGAGCAGATCATGTCCCGGGATCATGAGACCTGCCTGCAGATGATCTTGGCCAGCGACCGTATCAAGCGGGATGTGGTGGAGGCGGATCCTACAGAGAAGGGGCGGCGGGCTCTCCTCAATCTCGGCCATACCTTAGGACACGCGATCGAGAAACTGAAAGAGTTCACTATGCCCCACGGCTACTGCGTGGCTGTAGGTTTCCTTGCGGCCTGTGAGATCAGTGCCGCCCGCGGATATCTGCAGAAGGAAGAGGTGGATGCGCTCCGCCGCCTCATGGAAGGCTTCCACATGCCTTTGCAGGTGGAGGAGCTGGCTGCCGATCAGGTCTTAGAGGCGGTAAAGCATGATAAGAAGATGGATGCGGGCAAGATCCGCTTCATCCTCCTTAAAGCTCTGGGTGATGCCTTTGTGGACACCACGGTCAGCCGGGAGGAGATGCTGTATGGTCTTTCCTGCATCATGGGATAAATGCGGCAGTCCATGTGCCATAGACAGCATGTGGGAGCGATAGGCAGATCATGTGATAGATAGACAGGAGAAGAGAAGATGTCTTCCATACTTGGATCATTAAAAGAAAAAGGAAAGGGGTATACCCTTTTTTTCCTGAGCGTTGCCCTGCTGATCTGGCTGGATCAGTGGACGAAGGGGCTTGCCGTAGAACATCTGAAGGGCCAGCAGGCGATCGTGCTCTGGAAGGGGGTTTTTGAACTGCGTTATCTGGAGAACAGGGGAGCCGCCTTCGGGATGCTGCAGGATAAGCAGGCGTTTTTCTTTCTGGTGGGGATCCTGGTCTTTGGGATGGTGCTGTATGCCCTTTACCGAATGCCCTTTTCCAGGCGCTACCTCCCGCTGGGAGTCTGCATGGCGCTTTTGATAGCCGGTGCCATAGGGAATATGGTGGATCGTATCGGACAGCAGTTCGTGGTGGATTTCTTGTATTTCAGTCTGATCGATTTTCCGATCTTTAATGTGGCGGACTGCTATGTGACCATTGCGGCATTTCTTCTGATCCTTTTGATCATGGGCTATTACAAGGATGAGGATCTGGCGGTGTTCACATGGAAGCGGAGGGGATAGGCTTGGACCAGTACTTTGTGGTGGGAGAAGAGGAACAGGATATACGGATCGACCGCTACCTGACGGACTGCTGCAAGGAGCTCTCGCGCTCCTATCTGCAGAAGCTTTTAAAAAACGGGGATGTGCTGGTCAATGAAAAGGCTGTAAAAGCCAGCTATAAGGTGGCCGAGGGAGATCGGATCTTGTGCCATGTGCCGGAGGCGGTGGGGCTGGAGATCTTGGAAGAGCCTATGGATCTGGTCATCCTGTATGAGGACCAGGATGTGATCTTGATCGATAAGCCGAAGGGGATGGTGGTCCATCCGGCGCCGGGCCATCTGACCGGGACACTGGTCAACGGTCTGATGCATCACTGTAAGGGGCAGCTCTCCGGGATCAATGGGGTCATGCGTCCCGGGATCGTGCATAGGATCGATATGGATACCACCGGCGTGCTGATCGTCTGCAAGAACGATAAGGCCCATCGCAGCATCGCAGCCCAGTTAAAGGAGCATACCGTCACCAGGAGGTACCGGGCCATCGTCCACGGACAGATCCACGAAGAGGGCGGGACCATCGATGGGCCCATCGGCCGCCATCCTGTGGAACGGAAAAAGATGTGTGTTAATGAAAAGAACGGAAAAGCGGCAGTCACACATTTTAAGGTGCTGGAGCGGTTTCGGGACTTTACCTACATCGAATGCCGTTTAGAGACCGGGCGGACCCATCAGATCCGTGTCCATATGGCCAGTATCCATCATCCCCTTTTGGGGGATCAGGTATATGGCCCGGCAAAGTGTCCCTTTAAAGGCTTACAGGGGCAGGTCCTCCATGCAGGTGTCTTAGGCTTCATCCATCCTACCGTTGGTCAGTACATGGAATACCAGTCGCCCCTTCCGGCTTATTTCCAGGATCTGCTGGACCGGCTGCGGAAAATGTGCTAGATCCACAGATAAATATGTACTTTTTGGGAATTTTCGTGTATAATCTATATAGATGCAGCGATAAACCATATGCTGCAGTGCTAGATGATCACTTTGACCTAGAAAGGAGAAATGCATATGAATGGAAATCTGATCATTACGATAGGACGTCAATGTGGGAGCGGAGGCCTTAGGATCGGTAAAGAGCTGGCGAAAGCCATGGGAGTCAAATGCTACGATAAGGAGCTGCTGTCTTTGGCTGCAAAGCACAGCGGGCTCTGTGAGGAGCTTTTTGAGACCCACGATGAAAAACCGACCAGCAGCTTTCTCTACTCGCTGGTGATGGATACCTATTCCGTGGGCCATGCTACTTCGGCATACATGGATATGCCGATCAACCATAAAGTTTTCCTGGCGCAGTTCGATGCGATCAAAAAGCTGGCTTCCGAGGAATCTTGTGTGATCGTGGGGCGCTGTGCGGATTATGCATTGGCGGATTACCCGAACACGGTCACCGTCTTCATCTCCGGTGATGAAAAGGATAAGATCGCGTATCTGAAGGAGATCTACAAGGTCGATGATGCCAAGGCGAAGGATATCATGGTCAAGACGGATAAGAAGCGCTCCAGCTATTATAACTATTATTCCAGCAAAAAGTGGGGCGATGCCAAGTGCTACGATATGTGCCTGAACAGCAGCGCGGTAGGCGTGGACGGAGCCGTGCGGGCGATCCGTGCCTTTGCGGGGGAGAAACAGGCCTGGAAAAATAAATAATAAATGGTTGACGATCCAGTGTTCACATGCTATGATATATAAGTATGCCGCACAATGAGGTCATAAGACTGCCATTTTGGCAGCACCATAGTTGGCGAGTAATGATAATAGGAGGACCCAAAGAATGTACGCGATCATAGCAACTGGCGGAAAGCAGTACAAGGTAGCTGAGGGCGATATCATCAAGGTTGAGAAGCTGGGCGTAGAAGCCGGCGGGACTGTCACCTTTGATCAGGTACTGGCTGTGAAGAACGACGATCTGACCGTGGGATGCCCCACAGTGGCCGGAGCGACAGTCACCGCATCTGTAGTAAAGGAAGGAAAGGCTAAGAAGGTCATCGTCTACAAGTATAAGAGAAAGTCTGGTTACCATAAGAAGCAGGGACACAGACAGCTCTATACACAGGTCAAGATCGAGAAGATCAATGTCTGATCATGATCCAAGTGACCGTATCCCGAGATCCTGACGGGCTGGTGAGAGGGATAGAATGCAGGGGACATGCAGGTTTTGCACCCCAGGGGCAGGATATCATCTGTTCGGCAGTCTCGGCGCTGGCGCTCAATATGGCAAACTCCGTGGAGGCTTTTACAGAGGATCCTTTTGAGGGACAGGCTGAGGAGGATGGAAGGTTTTCTTTTCATTTTACCGGAGACATCAGCGCAGGATCGAAGCTTTTGATGGATTCCCTGGTATTGGGTTTACAGGATATCCGGGAAGCCTATGGCAAAGAATATATCAATATCCGATTTCAGGAGGTGTAGATGATGTTCAGAATGAACCTTCAGTTATTTGCTCATAAGAAGGGCGTTGGCTCTACGAAGAATGGTCGTGATTCCCATTCCAAAAGGCTTGGTGCAAAGAGAGCGGACGGACAGTTCGTGCTGGCAGGCAACATCCTGTACAGACAGCGCGGGACGAAGATCCATCCCGGCAACAATGTAGGCAGAGGCGGAGACGATACTTTATTTGCTCTGGTAGACGGCGTTGTCCGTTTCGAGAGAAAGGGCAGAGACAAGAAGCAGGTCTCTGTTTACCCCAAGGCGATCAACGAGTGATCTGCTTTCGGCCTAGGCTCTAGACAGCCGCATCAACGAATAAGGGACCAGATCGGGCTTCATACTTAGGTATGGAGCCCTTCTTTATAAGATCCTGCGTGGCACAGCAGGGCGAAAGGGACGGTGAGGTTATGTTTTGTGATCATGCAAAGGTGTTTATCAAGTCAGGAAAAGGCGGAGACGGCCATGTCTCTTTCCGCCGGGAACTGTATGTGCCGGCTGGCGGACCGGACGGAGGTGACGGCGGCAGGGGCGGAGATATCATCTTCCAGGTGGACAAAGGCCTGAACACATTGACGGATTTCCGACATGTGCGAAAATATGTGGCCACCAGCGGCAAAGAAGGCGGAAAACGCCGCTGCCATGGCGCTGACGGCGAAGATCTGGTGATCAAGGTGCCGGAGGGGACCGTGATCCGGGACGACGAGACCGGCAAGGTCATCGCCGACATGTCCGGCGGGAACCAGCGGGAAGTGATCCTAAAGGGCGGAAAGGGAGGTCTTGGCAACATGCATTTTGCCACCTCCACCATGCAGGCCCCTAAGTATGCGCAGCCTGGACAGCCGGCAAAGGAGCTGTGGGTCCGCCTGGAGCTGAAGGTGATCGCAGATGTTGGGCTGATCGGGTTCCCGAATGTGGGGAAATCCACTCTGCTCTCCAGGGTGAGCAATGCACGGCCAAAGATCGCCGATTATCATTTTACTACACTCAACCCGCATCTTGGCGTGGTGGATCTGGGGGACGGCGCCGGATTTGTGATGGCGGACATCCCGGGACTGATCGAGGGCGCTTCAGAGGGCGTGGGACTGGGGCATGATTTCCTGCGCCATATCGAGCGGACCAGGGTCCTGGTCCATGTGGTGGACGCGGCTTCTGTAGAAGGCCGGGATCCGGTGGAGGACATCAAGACTATTGACCGGGAGCTGGAGGCCTATGACCCGCAACTGGCTAAAAAGCCACAGGTGATCGCCGCCAATAAGGTGGACGCCATCTACAGGGAGGAAGATCAGACCGACCCGCTGGAGGCGTTAAGAGAGGCCTTTGGACCTATGGGGATCTCCATATATCCGATCTCTGCCGTCAGCGGCCAGGGGATCAAGGAACTGCTCTATGGGATAGAAGAGCTGTTAAAGACCGTGGAGGATACCCCGGTGGTCTTTGCCAAGGAGTTCGATCTGGATGCCTTAAATATCGTCTCGAGCCTTCCCTATACGGTGGAGAAGGACAAAGATGGAGTATATGTGGTGGAAGGGCCCAGAATAGAAAAGATGCTGGGCTATACCAATCTGGAGTCAGAGAAGGGCTTTTTATTCTTCCAGAAGTTCATGAAAGAAAATGGGATCTTGGACGATCTGGAAAAAGCCGGGATCGAAGAAGGCGACACGGTCCGGATGTATGGCTTTGAATTTGACTACTATAAATAAGCGGTATAGGAAAGGATAAGTAAAGATGACGAGCAAGCAGAGAGCGTATTTAAATGGACTGGCTATGAACATCGATCCGATCTTCCAGATCGGGAAGGCCAGCCTTACGCCGGAAGTGACAAAAGCGATCGATGAAGCACTGGAGGCCAGGGAACTGATCAAGATCTCGGTCCTCAAGAACTGTCTGGATGACGGCCGTTCGATCGGGGAGGTACTGGCAGAGCGGACCCGTTCTCAGCTGGTACAGGTGATCGGCCGAAAGATCATCCTTTATCGCCCGGCTAAGGACCCAGATAAGAGAAAGATCCAGCTCCCCTGAACCGTGATGCTATCGTATGGTCATCATAGGGGAGGCGTGTAGAAACGTAAGGAAGCCAGAAAAGAAGGAGGGAGCCTGATGGCCAGGATCGGGATCATGGGAGGGACGTTTGACCCTGTCCATATGGGCCACCTGCAGATCGGCAGGCAGGCAAAAGAGGAATATGGGCTGGAGCAGGTCTGGTTCATGCCGTCCGGACAGCCGCCTCATAAAAGGGATCATAAGGTCACAGCGGCTGCTCACCGCTGTGCCATGGTGGAACTGGCTATCGAGGGCCAGAACGGCTTTGTATTGTCCAGATCCGAGGTGGAACGCCCGGGCGATACCTATACGGCACAGACGCTGGCGCTCTTGAAGGAAAGCTATCCGGAGCATGACTTCTATTTTATCATAGGGGCGGATTCTCTCTATGAGATCGAGAAGTGGTTTAGACCGGAGCAGGTCATGGCGCAGGCGGTCCTTTTGGTGGCCGGCCGTGCATATGATCGGGCGCATCCCAACATGGATGCCCAGATCCGCTATCTGACCGAACGGTATGATGCCAAGATCTATCCGCTCCACTGCCCGTGGGTAGATATCTCTTCGGAGGAGATCCGGCGCCTGGCGGCCGGCAGGGCGGAGCTGACCGGTCTTTTGCCGGAAAAAGTCATCGCATATATCAGGAGAAAGGGCCTGTACAAAAATACATAGAAAGATGAACGATCGGAGGGTATAAAGATGACGGAAGCATTCAATCTGGTCTCGTCCTATCGAAAGAACCTGGAGATGAAATTGGACCCCATGCGCTATGAGCATTCTCTGAGCGTGTCTTACACATGCATGAACCTTGCCATGTGCTATGGGTATGACATGGAAAAGGCGGAGCTGGCAGGGCTGCTCCATGACTGCGGCAAGCGGTATTCCGATGACATCATCCTGAAGAAATGTAAAAAACATGGGATCGCGTTCACACCAGAGGAGGAGGAGGCTCCGGCCGTCCTTCACGCCAATTACGGAGCATGGCTGGCAAAGCATAAATATGGCGTGGACGATCCGGAGGTCCTTGGAGCGATCTTGTATCATACCACCGGACGGCCGGATATGACCGTGCTGGAGAAGATCGTCTACATCGCGGATTACATCGAGCCGCGCAGACATAAGGCGGCGGATCTTCCGCGGATACGGCAGCTTGCGTACAAGGACCTGGATGAGACTATGTATGAGATCTTAAAAGGAACCTTGTCCTACTTAGACAAAAAGGCCGGCAAGACCGATCCCATGACGGTGAAGGCCTTCGTATATTATGAGGAGCTCCACAAAGAGCGGAGCGGGGAAAGATAAAAGGAGGTTTTATGGATAGCTCAAAAGAGATGGTAAAGCTGGCATTTGCCGCATTAGAAGAGAAGAAGGGGGAGAACATCCAGATCATCGACATCCAGGGGATCTCGGTGCTGGCGGATTATTTCATCATCGCCAACGGTAATAATCCCAAGCAGGTCCAGGCTATGGTGGATCAGGTACAGGAAGCTCTGGGAAGAGCCGGATATGAGTGTAAACAGATCGAGGGCTACCAGACAGCAAACTGGATCCTGATGGACTATAAGGATATCATCGTCCATGTGTTCTGCCGAGAGGATCGTCTGTTCTATGATCTGGAGAGGATCTGGCGGGATGGGAAGACCATCGTGGACATCAGAGATCTGGGGTAGGATCAAAACGAAAGAGACCAAAAAGAGAGGCTGTCGCAAAACACAGCTTATATGCGATATATGGGCACCAGTCTGTGTGGTTTGAACACCATATCGTGTATATAGCGGTATTTTGCGACAGCCCTTTTTATCCCTGCGAACGATACATCAGCCCATAAAACGGACCAGGCCGATGACCTTTCCGAGGATCTGAGCATCGGTGGTGAGGATCGGGTCCATGCTGTCATTTTCCGGCTGCAGGCGGATATGGTCCTTTTCTTTAAAAAAGCGCTTTACGGTGGCAGAATCATCCAGCAGAGCGACAACGATGTCGCCGTTGTCAGCAGATGTCTGCTGTGCCACGATGATATGGTCGCCATCAAAGATCCCGACATTGATCATGCTCTCGCCCTTGACCTTCAGCATAAAGGTTTCCTGGTTCGGGAGCAGCTCTGAAGGGATGGGAAAATAATTCTCGATGTTCTCCTGGGCCAGGATCGGCTGTCCGGCGGCTACATCGCCTACCAGGGGGATGTTCACCAGCTCCCGGCGGGTAAGGTTAAAATGATCGTCCAGGATCTCGATGGCCCTGGGCTTGGTCGGGTCGCGATGGATGTAGCCATTCTCCTCCAAACTGGCCAGATGGGAATGGACGGAGGAGGTAGAACGCAGGTGGACCGCCTCACAGATCTCCCGGACTGCAGGGGGATAGCCTTTCTTTAAGATCGTTTCTTTTATATAGTCTAAGATCTCCCGCTGCTTTGTAGTGATCCTTCCTTGTGCCATAAACAACCCTCCATCCTCTCGTTCATTACTATAATAGTAACACATCTGGGAGAAAAATGCAATTAAAAACAAACTTTTGTTCGAAAAAGATCTGAAAAACGATTGACAAACAGATGTTCGGATGCTATCATTATCTACACAAAGAACACTTGTTCGAAAACGCGTTTTAGAACCATCAGATCGAAAGGACAGGAGGTCATGAGCATGGAGAGGAGAGGAAAGGACACAGATATCACCGCCTTTATGGAGAGAGCGGAGAGGACGCGCGGAAGGAGCCGCATGCGCGACCTGCGCAGACTGCAGGTCTATCGCAGGAAGTTTCTGGTGAGTGCGGTCGTATTGCTGCTGTGCATGTCTGCTGGTGGCTTTATGAGGATGAACGCACTTGCAGATGAAAGTGTCTCACCGGCGCTGAAGCCTTATTATGTCAGCGTCCGGGTGGAAGAGGGGGACAGCCTTTGGAGCATCGCTTGCCGCTATGCCCCAAAAAGCCCTATGGATATCCGGGAATATATATATGAGCTGAAGCAGATCAATCAGCTTAGAGACGATACGATCCATACGGGACATTATCTGATGGTGGTGTATTACAGGTAGAAAGCTGTCACCAGAAAAAAGCCTTTGTGCATAAGTTTACATAATGTTTTTATGTAAACTTATGCGCAAGGCCTTCCAGATCAACTTTCCCGCAGACGGACCGCATTCCTGGCGCTCCGGCGCCGGTCGTCCTCCAGTGCCGCATAGTGTTTTTTGGTCGTGTTCACATCGGAGTGCCCCAGTACATCCGCTACCAAGTAGATATCGCCGGTCTCGCGGTAAAGATTGGTGCCGTAGGTGCTCCGCAGCTTATGGGGAGTGATCTTCTTTAATGGGGTGACGATCCGAGCGTATTTTTTCACTAGATTTTCTACGCTGCGGACCGATATCCGCTTATTCTGGAGAGAGAGGAACAGGGCATCCTCATGTCCGGTCTCCGGGATGATCCTGCTGCGTTCATCCAGGTAGTCCAAAAGCGCATCCTCCACCTCTGTGCCGAAATAGACGGTCACCTCTTTTCCGCCTTTCCGATGGATCCGGATACCGCCATTTTTAAGATCCACATCCTGTATGTCCAAGCCTACACATTCTGAGACACGGATCCCTGTGCCGAGCAGGAGAGTGAGGAGAGCAAGGTCACGGATCTTAGTCTTTTCATGAAAGGCTTTTTGCTTTTTGGTCAGGTTATCGCCGCGTTCCACCTCATCTAAGAGAAGGGCGACCTCGTCGATATCCAGACGGATGATCTCCTTGTCATGGAGCTTAGGGAGCTGGACCAGAGCCAGGGGATTGGTCTTTAGTTCCTCCTGGCGGAAAAAGTAGTTATAGAAGCTTTTTAAAGAACATACCTTCCGGATGATCCCCCGTTCCTTGTTCACCACTTCCTGGTCCTTATCATTGAAGCGGTATTTCAGGTATTCCATATATTCCTCTATATCCACTGAATGGAGCGTATCTAACTGTGATAGCTTGATATCCCGGATCTCTATCCCGCTAAATGCCGGATGCTCCTTTGTCAAAAAGCTAAAGAACACCTTTAAGTCGTAGGCATAGGCGATCCTGGTCCTGGAGGAGGTCCTTGGCTCGATCCCGCGAAAATATCGGGCACAGTAGGGAGGCAGGTCTTTGATGAGCTGCCGCAGGCGCAGGATATTTTCACGGTCTTTTTGCTCATGGTAGGGTAAGTCACTCATAGTCGGTCCCTTCTTTCTATTATCTGAGATGGTATCTGTCTGTCCTTGTTTCATGGATGGAGCTTTGTCGGATCCGCTTCCGGCCAGCCCTCGATATCGCCGCTTAGGATCGCGCGGAACATACGGTCTTTCGCGCCTGGTGCATCTTGCTCTAATCTTTTTGCCAGTCTTTTGACATATTCCCGTTGCGTATGCTTGTCCATGGGACAAGGATTTTTGCAGACCGGGAGATGGTACTTATTGCAAAACCCCGCCACTTCGGTTTCCCGCACAAAGAGGAGAGGACGGATCACCGCCAGCTCCATCCGATCCAGCCAGGTATAAGGCGAAAAGGCATAAAACCGTCCTTCATATAATAAAGCAAGCAGCATGGTCTCGATCAGATCATCACGGTGATGGGCATATGCGATCTTGTTGCTGCCCATTTCCTTGGCCTTGCGGTTTAAAGCGCCTTTGCGCATCTTGGCACAAAGGGCGCAGGGATTGGACTCCTTTCTGGCATCAAAGAGGATCCGGCCGATATCGGTAGGGATGATCTCATATGGCACGGATAAATCGCTGCAGATCTCTTTTATAGGTCCAAGCTCCATATTGCCAAGACCAAGATCGACCGTGATCGCGGACAAGGTAAAGGATGCGGGATAAAAACGCCGCAGCTCGGCCAGCGCATACAGCAGTGCCAGGCTGTCCTTGCCGCCAGAAAGACCGAGCGTGATATGGTCATCCGTATCGATCATATGATATGCATCGATCGCCTGACGGGTCAGGCTGAGCAAACGTTGGAGTTTCATGATGATAAAAAGTCCTTTCAGAGGTCATTCGGTACAAAATACCTATAACTATTCGTTAAACTGTTATTTCGCGAATAGATAGCACTATCTGCTATTGCCTGACAATAAAGAGACATTCGCTAAATAATGAACAGACTGCCTCCTCATATGCGCAAAGCGTCTGTGAACGTTCGATCTTTTTCCTGTACTTTTTGCTGTCTGGGAACATGGCGATCATATAACTCCAGTATTCCTTCATTTTATAAAGGACCACACGTTCACCTGACATAGGGAGGAAAAAGTCTCTAAAGCTGTGATATAGATGATCATGGAAACTCTGGAAACGTTCCTTCGTGATCGGAGTCCCGGTCTTGATCTGTTCCAAGAGTCCTGGATCTGTCACGATCCCCCGGCCCAACATCACCCGGTCTAGTGGCGGATGACGGTCGGTCAGGTGCTTTAGATCAGAGGGTGTATAGATGTCTCCATTATAGCATACCGGGTTCGTGCTTTGCAAAAATGCTTGATGAAAAGCCTCCATGCGAGGCACGCTCTTGTAGTAGTCCTCCCGGACTCTGGGATGGATGATCAGCTCTTCTAAGGGATACTGGTCAAAGATCGGCAAAAGTCCTTCAAACTCCTCTTCTCTCTCCTTTCCCAATCTGGTCTTGACCGAGATCTTCAGATCTGACTGGGAAAACGCAGAGAAGATCTCATATAGGAACTGATCCAGCTTTTTTGGGTATGCGAGAAACCCGGAACCGCGGCCTTTTGATACTACAGTGCCGGAGGGACAGCCAAGATTTAAGTTGATCTCCCGATAGCCCATCTTTTCCAGGGTCTTTGCTGTGCGGATAAAGCCATCCGCCTGGTCCGTGAGGATCTGGGGGATCAAAGTGAGCCTCATATTGTGCTCCATGGCGATATCCCGGAGATCCTTAGGGCCGATCCCGCCGTCGGGGTTAGGCGTGATGAACGGGGCAAAATATTTATCCATGGGGCAGAAAAAAGCATGATAGGCGTTGCGGAAGATCCACCCGGTCACGCCCTCCATAGGAGCAAGATAATATCGCATCGGTCGCACCTTTCTAGGATCTTTTTGAAAGAGTCAAAGTCTCTTTATCCATCTTGTTATCGGTCTATCTCTATCTTACTTATGGATCATATCGCCTCAATACGATCCATGTGCTGATCATATCGGCTACGGCGACCAGCTGCAAAAGATAATGAAAAGCGGATGGGACTGCCGATGAAACTGCGGATGGAGCTGCCGATGGACACAAGGTCCTGGTCTCCTCTGGCGCCTGTTTTCGCAGATACCGGATATAGCAGATCCCCACACATCCGCTCTGGATGATCATGGAGCAGGTGATCAGGATAGGGATCGGGATAAAAAGGAGCATCAGGCCGCGGGAAGCGCCTATGAGCGCACCCCATGCCAGGACACTGTAGAGAAAGTTCAGGATATAAAAGGGGATCGACCACAGCTTCAGAAGCTTCCACCCCTGCCGGAGCTGCTCATATCTCCCGGACTGGTAAGCGTACACGCCCATCCCTGCACACACCCATCCAGTCACATGGACGGCCGCGATCATCACAAGGTAAAAAAAGAACAGCCCTGCTGTAAAGCTCTCCCATCGGCCGCGGTAAACGATACAGATGGGGGCGGCTATACTGAGCACTAAGTGGGTGTACATACCCGCCAAAAAGATCTTTGCCGATCGCATCTCCTTTTCCTCCCCTTTCATCCATCCGGCACCTATCCGGCACCTATCCGGCATCGGTCTATCCGTTCTGGTCAGCCTTTCGTTCCTTCTAGTCTAGCATGATCCGAAAAATTTGGAAAGCTCCTTTTCATCTACTTTTTGCCATATCGCGCAGACCGTTACTATCCACACTCACGCCAAAGCGTCCTATCGCTGAGATATGTCGCAGACAGTCCGGGCCTCCGTATGCGGACGGGTGTGACCAGTCATGCGCCTGCACTTATACAACACCGCCTCTTGTAGGATGTCCAGGTATGTGCTAGGATAGGATGGATAGAAAGGAGGCGCCTATGCCGGACATCATCTCGATCACCGATCTTAATGCACCAGGACTGGACATCTATGCGCGTTCCACCGAAGCCGAACTGCTCCATTACTTTGAACCAAGGGGAGGGGTCTTCATCGCGGAAAGTCCCAAGGTCATCCTGCGTGCTCTGGATTCCGGGTGCCGTCCGATCTCCATTCTGGCGGAGCCGAGACAGCTGGATGGTGAGGGAAGGCCGGTCCTATCCCGCTGCGGAAAGATCCCTGTGTATATTGCGGAACCACAGCTCCTGTCCACGCTCACCGGCTATCACCTTACCCGTGGGATGCTGTGTGCCATGCACCGCCCTCTCTTGCCCTCTGTGGAGGAGCTCTGTGCCCATGCGCACCGCATCGTTGTCCTGGAAAATGTCATGAACCCCACCAACGTTGGAGCGATCATCCGCTCTGCGGCGGCTCTGGGCATGGATGCTGTACTCTTGACCTGTGGATGCAGCGATCCTTTGTATCGGCGGGCCATCCGGGTGAGCATGGGAACGGTCTTTCAGATCCCCTGGACATTTCTTGGAACAAAGGATCCTTCAAAAGACATCCCTTTTCCTTCCCGGCTCTGCAGAGCCGGGTTTAAGACAGCGGCCATGGCCTTGTGCGATCGATCTGTGGGCATCGACGATCCGGCTCTGCTGGAGGAAGAAAAGCTGGCGATCATCCTGGGATCCGAGGGGTATGGATTATCAGAAGCCACTATCGCCGCCTGTGACTATACGGTTCGGATCCCAATGTCCCACGGGGTGGATTCCCTTAATGTGGCAGCTGCCAGCGCCGTAGCCTTCTGGCAGCTGCGCTGGCAGGTACAGAGATCTTTCTGAAAAAGGGTTTTCTTTTCAAGGGATCGGTCGATATATCTAGTATAGAGAACTAAAAAAATTTCTTACTAGAAAGGGGCTTACATGAAGGTTTCCGCAAGAAACTGGCAGCCGCAGATGAACAGCGACCTTTACAAAGCTGCCCGGGCCAGGGAAGGCACAGGACAGCGTGGCAGAAATGAGGCGGCCGATCTGCTGCAGACGGATCCTCTGCAGGCCGATCTGTTGGAGACGGACCTGTTAGCGGAGCAGACAGGTGGAAAGGACCAAGAGGAAGAAAATCTATCGGACCAGTCTCTGGAGCGGCTCTTGGAGCAAGCTAAAAAGAATGGGACCAACGGTGCTGGGGCGAATAAAATGAAGTCTTCCACGCCGGATGATTCTGTAGGGCAGCTGGCGTCTGAACTGGCCAGGGCCGAGACCAGGATCGACGTGCAGCTGGTCTCTTCCAAGGCTATGCGCGCACTGGCGAACTTGAAGATGTCTTCCATGTCCTGTGACGAGAAGGATAAGAAAAAGATCCAGCAGATGATCCGGCGTATGGAAAAGCTGATGAAGCGCATCCAGAAGAAGCTGGAGCATCTAGGCAAGGAGGAACAGCTGGAGAACCAGCAGAAAAGAGCCGAAAAGAAAAAGGAAGAACAGAAAGCGAAGGAGATCCGAGAGGAGCTGCGGGGCCGGCGGAATAAACGCCGCAGGGAGGAACGCAGATATGCCTTAAAGGAGCTTGCCGAGGATGGAAAAAACGCGGCACAGGAAACGGTAGCCGCTATGAGCGAAGCGATCGCTCCCTCCGCTCCTACTCCGTCAGGAACGGGGACCTCCGCTGCTTTGACCGGCGTGGATCTGTCCGCATATACAGGCGATGTAGGATCGGTGGAAGGTATCACCGTCGATATATCGGTCTGACACCGATCTTTCCTGATCTGGAGCTCATGATCGGGACACCCACAGTCCCTGTGCTGATCGCGGTACAGGATGAGCACCAGGCCAACCGCATGACGAAAAGCTTTTTTACTCCATCTGTGATCCATACATGGCGGGGTAAAAAGGCTTTTTTCTATCTTTTTCTATCCAGCCACCGCGATCAGCACAGGGACCGTGAACACGCAGAGTACAGTGGTCAGGATGATCGCGGCACTGCAGGTGGTACAGTCGATGCCTTTTTGTGTCCCTAGGATCAGGGGCATATTGCCGATGGGCATCCCGAACATGATCATGCAGAGCGGGATGAGCGAGGTGACAGCCGGCACCAGTCGGAGGATCGGCAGCATCAGCAGCGGGAGCACCAAAAGCTTGACGATCGAAAAGATGTACAGTCTCGGATGTCCGAAGATCTGCTTTAAGTCCGAATTTGCCAGAGCGAACCCTACAGCCACCAAAGCCAGGGGGGAGGTAACATTGCCCAGATAAGTGACCGAGGTCTTGAGAAAATCCGGGAGCTGGATCTCATAGATGATCATCAGCAGCGCCACTGGCCCGGAGATCGTACCTGGATTCAGCATCCCTTTTAAGGCAGAAACAGAGAATCCTCCGTTCATCAATGCGATCCCGTAGGTGTAAAAGACCACATTGTAGATCATCATGAACTCCGTTACATAGATCACATACTCCGGCCCCAGGACGCTGGAGACCACAGGGATCCCGATAAACCCCAGATTAGAAAATACGAACATCATCTGGAAGATCCGCTGCTGATCTTTGTCCTTATCAAATAGTGGAGATAAGATCATCCCGGCGATGATAAAGAACAGGAACATCCCTACAGCGATCAGACTCACGGTCCCCAGTGTATCCAGTGTGATCATCCCGATCGCATTGGCCGCATTGGAGATCAGGAGCAATGGGTTGAACACATTGACCAGCATCCTGGACATCTGCTTATTGGTATGCGCATCCAGCATACCGGTCTTCGTGAAGAAATAGCCGGTCCCGATCATGATCAGGAGTGCCAGCATCTGAAAAAAAACCGTAAAGATCGCCA
>CAJUSS010000003.1 GCA_910588895.1 uncultured Lachnospiraceae bacterium | reverse complement strand
CAAAAAAGGAACGATGACGATCACCAGAGGCGTATGCGTTATAATGGTTCTATCCTGACTGCGAACATAACAGATCCAGGCACGAGGTTTAAGAAGGTCCCAGATGTGTGCGGCGTGTTCCTTTCCAGGTTCGACCTATGTAAGAGCGGCCATGCACTCAGCCACATCGACCGAGTGAGGAGGGAGGACGGCAGGATGATGGAGAACGGCTTCACAGAGGTGTACGCGAATGCGAAGGTGAAGGACGGCTCTGCGGCGGCAGAGCTGATGGAAGTGTTCACCAGGGATGATGCCTACAGCGATCGCTTCCCGGTCACTTCCCTGAGCAAGCATCGATATAAGGAGACGGAGGAGGGACAAAGGGTCATGTGTGAGATCATGGAGAGGATCGCGGAGGAGGAGCGGAGACAGGGGAGAAAGCAAGGGAGGAGGGAAGGGGAGGCTTACATAAATAGATTGTACAGCATCCTTATCCGGGAGAAGAGGTACGGGGATCTGGAACGGGCGACTGGAGATCCGGCCTACCGCAAGAAGCTGATGCGAGAACTCCTCCCATGAAAAAGGAGCGCTAGAAATGCTGATCACCATTGGAGGAAATGATATATGATCGTTAGGCCTGAAATGACTGATGGGACCCCAAACCGTAGACGCTTTGAAGAGAGGATACCCAAGAAAATAGACATGCGGAAACCTTGTCTCTTTACCAGACTATCGACATACAGAAGAGGGAAGAGCACCTGAAGATCTTTCTGGTAGGGTTTGACGGATCCCTTGAAGATTTCCATAAAGTCTAGTCGATTGACATCACATCCCAAAAGGTATAGAATAAATGAAGATCTTTTGGAGGTGGGGCATGCAGATATCCAGCCGATTTACGATCGCGCTCCATATTTTTGCCTGTATGGAGACGTTCGGGAAGGAGTATAAGGTCACCAGCGACTTCCTTGCATCCAGCATCAATGTCAATCCGGTCGTTATACGGAAGATCCTGTCACAGCTGAGAAATGCAGGGCTGATCAAAGTGGCGCGGGGGACGGGGGGGACGACGGCGGCCAGACCGATCGACCAGATCACTTTTTATGATGTATATCTGGCAGTGGATCTGCTGGAGGAGGGGGAGCTGTTCCATTTCCATGATGATCCAAACCCGGATTGCCCGGTAGGAAGGAACATCCATGCGGTTCTGGATGATAAGCTGATGCATATCCAGGAAGCGATGGAAAATGAGATGAAACGATATACGATCGCGGATATCGCAGATGAGCTGGGGCGATGTCCTGGGGTTATGCGATAGTGAAAGGTGCGTTGTGGTCATTTTGGTCATCACAAAGCACTTTTTTGCTACGGGAGGGAAAACGTTAGATCGGGGTCAAAGGGCAGCGGCGGGGGCATAGATGGGATGGCAGGTGGATGAACGGGCGTGCTGCAAAAAGGCCGGGGCTAAAGCCCCGGCCCTCGGTCTTTGCTCTTGTCCTTTACAGCTTTTCGCTGTCATATATCGCTCGTATCCCGCCCACGAACTTAGCTCTGGTCCGGGCACAGACCACATGGGCCTCCCCGATCTTTTTCACGGAGATCCGCACCGGTACGGCCACATCCTTTAAATGCATCCCGATCAAGGTATCCCCGATATCCATCCCGCCATGGGCTCGGATGTGTTCGACCGCCACAGGACAGGAGAAGGCGCTGTAGGCCGCGGTGGCAAAGGATCCGCCGGCCTTTGGCTGCGGGACCACATTGACCTCCTCATAGCCATACTGCCCTGCCGCCTCCCGCTCTAAGATCAGTGCGCGGTTAAGGTGCTCACAGCACTGAGCGGCGAGCCACACGCCTTTTTCCTGTGCAGCCCGATAGATCCCATCGAACACCGCCCGCGCCGCCGCAGGGCTGGACGCTGTCCCGATCTTTCCGCCGCACACCTCGCTGGTGGAGCAGCCCACCACAAAGAGCTGTCCCGGCTCCATCCTCCCAGCCTTTAAGAGCTCCTTTGCCGCATCATAGCTCTGCTCCTTCAGTGCCTCCAAGACCGCTGTTCCCACTTCTGCCGCTTTTAACGAGCTCATCTCTTCCATATACAGTCCTTCCTTTCCATACATCCCTAGCTTTATCTGCACAACGCGATCTGCGGATAGTAATGTAGTATAACGTTACTTTTCGCCCGTGGATACATTGGCAAGGGATCTTCTTGATTTACTCTGCAAGAAATGCTATAATCAAAACTACTACAGTTGCAATTATATCATTTTTTATGTAGAAAGTGTGGCCGTGATCATGTTAGGAAGGACAAAAAAATTTTTGCTGCTCAGCCTTGTAGGTATGTTCAGTCTGTGTATCATCATCTTTGCTTGGGTCGTTTCGACTATGAGCAAAAAAAGCCGTGAATCCATCAGTGAGATCGGTATGATCTATATGTCTGAGATGAGCAAGCAGCTACAGCAGAAGTTTGACGGGTTCATCACCTTGCGGGTATCCCAGGTGGAAGGGATCATCCGGCGGACACCGCCAGAGAGCAATCCCTACAGCCAGGAGATGCTGGACGAGATGGCCATGAGCGCCAGTGTGCGGAATTTTTCCTATCTCGGCCTTTACAGGGAAGATGGGGAGCATGAGGATATCTATGGATCTCCCTTAGAGGTCATCAACGAAAAGGAGTTTTTGCTGATATTAGGGGACGGAGAAGGGAGCGTGACCAGCGCTTATGACGGAACGGGAGAAAAGCTCCTTATCATGATGGTGCCTGCAGAGTATGAGATGAAGGACGGAGGAAAGAGCGCGGAGCTGGTGGCCGGGATCCCCATGTCCTATCTGGAGGATGCCATGGTCCTGGAAGGGGACGACTCCCTGTTATATTCCCATGTGATCCGCAAGGACGGCACCTTTGTGATCCGCAGCGGCGACGCATACCGTGATAATTATTTCGAACGTATGTATGAGATGTACTCCGAGTATGATGGCAAAAAGCCGGAGCAGTATGTGGCAGAGATGAGGCAGGCGATGGAGACGGGGGAGGTCTATTCGAACCTGATCGTGATCGAGGATACCTATCGTCATATCTACTGTTCGAAGCTTAAAAAGTCGGAGTGGTATCTGGTATCGGTCATGCCGAACGGTGTCCTGGATGTGGCGATCAATGCACTGGGGAGTCAGAGGACGTCGATCATGCTGGGCGGCTGCGGCATCATCCTGTTAGGGGTGCTGTGCATCTTTTGGATCTATTTTACCATGTCACAGCAGCAGATGAAGGCGCTGAACGAGGCCCGTCAGGAAGCGATCCGTGCCAATAAGGCTAAGAGCGAGTTCCTGTCGAATATGAGCCATGACATCCGTACGCCGATGAATGGGATCGTGGGCATGACGGCGATCGCCCTGACGAACATCGATGACAACGCGAGGGTGCAGGATTGTTTAAAGAAGATCACACTGTCCAGCAAGCATTTATTAGGCCTGATCAATGATATCCTGGATATGTCGAAGATCGAGAGCGGGAAATTGTCCTTGAACATGTATCTCCTCTCGCTCCGGGAGACTATGGAGAGCATCGTGAACATCGTCCAGCCTCAGATCAAGATGAAGAAGCAGCATTTTGACATCTTTATCCAGAATATCGAGGCGGAAGAGGTGTACTGCGACAGTGTCCGTCTGAACCAGATCCTGCTGAACCTGTTGTCCAATGCGGTGAAGTTCACGCCGGAGGGCGGACAGGTCAATGTTTATCTGGATCAGGAGCCCTCTCCAAAAGGCGGGAACTATATACGCTGCCATTTCCGGGTCAAGGATACCGGTATCGGGATGGACCGGACGTTCCAGGAGAAGATCTTCGAGACCTTTACCCGGGCGGATACCTCCATGGTACAGAAGATCGAAGGCGCTGGCCTTGGCATGGCGATCACGAAATATATCGTAGATGCTATGGAGGGGTCGATCGAGCTGGAGAGTGAGCTGGGCAAGGGGAGCGAGTTCCATGTGACCCTGGATCTGGAGAGAGCGGTCGTGTCGGAAGAAGATATGGTCCTCCCGCCCTGGAAGATGCTGGTGGTGGATAATAATCGCGAACTCTGCGACAGTGCGGTGTCGATGTTAAAGGAGATCGGCGTCCAGGCCGAGTGGGCGCTGGATGGCCCGACGGCAGTGGAGATGGTGGACAAGCATCATAGAGAGCATGATGATTATCAGGTGGCCCTCCTGGATTGGAAGATGCCGGGCATGGACGGCTTAGAGACGACAAAGGAGATCCGGAAACGGGTAAATGACGCTGTGCCGATCCTGATCATCTCTGCCTATGACTGGAGTGATATCGAGGATGAGGCCCGTGAGGCAGGGGCCCAGGGCTTTATCTCAAAACCGCTGTTCAAGTCCAATCTCTACTTGGGACTCAGTAAGTATATCGATGGGATCGAAGAGCCGGAGGAGAAGGAAGAGGACCTCCAGCAGTTTGTGGGCAAACGCATCCTCCTGGCAGAGGATAATGAGCTCAATTGGGAGATCGCCCAGGAGATCCTGTTGGAGGCTGGCTTTGAGGTCGAGTGGGCGGAGAATGGGAAGCTCTGTCTGGAGAAGTTCCAGGCATCTGCTCCGGGGGCCTATGATGTGATCCTGATGGATATCCGTATGCCGGTCATGAACGGTTACGAGGCGGCACAAGCGATCCGGGCATTGGACAGACCAGACGCAGATATACCGATCATCGCGATGACCGCAGATGCCTTTTCGGAGGATATCCAGCACTGCCTCGCGTGTGGGATGAACGCCCATGTGGCGAAGCCGATCGATATGGAAAAACTGATGTTCCAGCTCCAGAAATATCTGAAGACAGATGGGGATGGACCGAAGGAAGACTGAGTATAGGCAGCTAAAAAGAGCGGGAGCGCAGAAGCCGGGGCAAGGCCGTAAAACCGCATCAGCCAACCCCCCATCAGCTATCCGTAAAAGAGAACGAGAGAAGAAGATAAAAAAAGCCCGCTGCGGCATCCTGTTGAGGGAGGTGAGCAGCGGGCTTTTCTTTGTCCGGATGGTCTCGGATATGTGATGGGACTGCCGGATGTTTTGAGCAAATGCGACTTGTGCTCAGATCACCAGCAGCTCCTTCTGGATGGGGCCGTAGATCTGCAGCCTTTTATCCAGTGTGATGTGGACATCATATTCCAGCCGGACCCCGTATCGGTCTGTATAGAGCCCCGGCTCTACAGAGAACATAGTCCCGGGGAGGAGGCATCGGTCGTCGTGGGTCTCGTAGTCATCCAGGTTGGCCCCCACACCATGACAGGTATGTCCGATACTGTGGCCTGTGCGGTGCATGATGTACGGGTCCAGCTGTTCCTTCTGGAAGATCTGGCGGGTCAGTGCATCCACTTCACAGCCGTGGACCGGGATACCGGCATCCAAATGTTCCTGGATATAGGCTGTGGCTTGAGAGCGGGCATGGGCCACGATATCGAACAGGCGCTGGTACTCCGGATCGATCCTGGGGCCGATGTTCATGCACCAGGAAACGTCGTAGTAGATGGCCTCTTCCTGGGGGAGCCGGCCGGCGATATCGATGATCAGGCGGCTCCCCTCCAAGATCTCCTTGGAGCCGTGGGGACCTGGCTCATAGCCCGGATCGCAGCCGTGCTCATCGATCCCGAAAAACGGAGGGGAGTCCATGTAGATATCCTCCTGCGCGATGAGCTGCTCCATCTTTTTGAGGAGCATCCATTCATCGAGCCTGTCCCCTCGGTCCAGACTGGTCCGTATCCAGGCGAAGGTTTTATCTAAGATCCCATGGATGATGACCCCGGCCCGCTGATGGGAGCGGATCTGCTCATCGGTCAGGACCGCGCCGAAATGCTGCAGCAGATCGGCGGAGGAGACCAGCTCCGGGCCGAAGGACCGCAGATGCTCGGCCAGGCCGGCATCCAGGGTGCTGACTGTCGGCACATTGCCGCCGGGGGAATACTGGCAGGCCAGCCGCATCCCGGGGGTCAGGAGGCGGGACAGTGCCTGGCACTGCTCCTCCTTTCCTTTATAAAGGATCTTTTCGCCGGGCAGATGGTCCAGCAACAAGGGCTCGATGGCAGACAAAAGCTTTACAGGGCGGCCGGAAGCCGGGATATAGTAGAACAGCCGGCGGGTGCATTTTCGGTCGGTCAGCTTCAGAAAGTCCTTTGTGATGTGGTCCTGGCCGTGAAGATCGGTGAACAGCCAGCCGTCCAGGTGGGCGTCGCAAAGCAGCGCCTGGATCTTCTTCATATCGATATCCATAGTCCCTCCTTGATCCGGGCCTTTCCTGTCCGGCCCGCTGCTTGAAAGAACGCTGAGGTTCCAGGGCAGATGTCCTGAACGCCTTCGCTCATGGAGCGCTATCGTTAAGCTACCTCTGCGGTATCCGCTTGTAGGCGGCAGTGATCGGAGCATATAAGAGTGTGATGCCGATCACCGTGAACCCGGCATTGATCATCGTGGCAGGGATCGAGGTGAGCTCGGCAGTGAAGGCAGCCGCAAGGGAGCTTCCAAGGAGCATGAGTCCGGCCACGGACCAGATAAAGTCGATCACGATATTGACGATCCCGTAAAGGGCGGCACAGAAGATGGCGGCCAGATATTCCTTGTGGATATTCCCGCCGGCTTTCTTTTTCAGCATAGAAAAGACCGTGCCGATCAGAAAGCATTTGATGATGGTGCTGACAAAGACATCGGGTATCGAATGGATATATCCGTTGAGCAGGTCAAAGATCACCAGCCCCAGCACACCGGCGACAGCGGAGCGGCGGCTCCCCAGGCAGACGATCGCCAGCATGACGAAGATATGGCCGAAATGCAAAAACGGCGTACCGACGGCGGCCGGCAGGGGGATGCGGAAGGATTGGATCCCTAAAAAGATGACGGCAGCGAAAAACGCTGTGGTCACGATCGAAGTAACATTGGAAGAGCCTGCCGCGCGCATGCGGTCCGTAGACCCCATAGTATCCGTGGCAGCAGCTGTTCTTTTTCCCATCATAGTAGACACCTCTTCTTTCCTGGTATTTATGTCAGATCGTCGATCCTCATGTTTATGGATCGTCAAGCAACAAGAGTATAGCATCTGTCTGGATGGTTTCATATAGCCAGTATATGACTTTTTGACCAGTCCAGATGGGCGCGCCTTTATCCTTGACATCTGTGGCGGTTTCCTTCATACTTAACTATAATGGTCCGCCGCCGACCAGGCGGTCTGAGTCCTGAGATGCCAGATGTGCCCGGCAGGCGTTCATCCATAGCGGAACACCCGCTTGCCGGGCGCAGGATGACCCGTTTCCCTGTGCGGTGCAAGCTTCATGTGAACGCGGGGGCTTTGAGCAGAAGGACAGCAGAGGGACAGACAAAGGATGGGAGGAAAGAGATGGCAGAGACAGATAAGCGCCAGAAAGCGGAATACGATCTTTTAAAGAGCATGGCGATCCTCATGGTGATCGGGATCCATATGATGGATGTGGTGGAGTTGGTCCCGGCCGGGGATCTTAAGGCCTTTCATCTCCACGAGGTCATCCGCAACCTGCTCCTGACCAGCAACGGACTGTTTTTCATGATCAGTGGACGTTTCTTATTGGAGCGCTATGATGGCCAGATCGGCCGGTCCTATTGGAAACGGTTCGTGAAGATCGGTATCCCGGTGCTGGCGGTTTCCCTTTTTTATTATGTCTATGTATATGGATGGGGGTGGGGAGACTTAGGGCCCCACTGGAAGACCTTTGCCAAGGATCTGCTCCAGAGCCATATCCAGGGCTATCTGTGGTTTGTCTATGCACTGACCGGTTTTTATCTGGCAGTCCCCTTTCTGGCCCGGATGTTTGCGGGTATGGGGAGGCGAGAGAAAGCGGTGCTGATGGCGCTCACGATCGGATACTTTTTTGTCCAGGATGTATACCAGATCTTTCATCTGGAGATGGCTTTGACCTCCTATCCATTTTACAGCTGGGTATTTTACTGCATCCTGGGTTATCTGATCGATAGCCTGGAGCTGAGTGGCGGGGGGCGGAGAGCCTTCCTCCTGGCCGGGCTGGGCGCGTTTATTGTCTCTGTCTGGGAGATCTGTTTTTGGGAAAAAGAAAACCCGGCTCTGCACGACTATTCGGCGACCATGATCTTTATGACTACAGCGGTCTATCTGACCGCCACGGTCTATTGGAAGCGCTTTGCGGACCGGCTTTCGAAGTGCATCTCCTTTATAGGCCGCCGTTCTTTCTACATCTACCTGATGCATGGCCTGACACAGAGCGTGATCGCAGGCAGGCTGGCCGGATATCTGCCCGACGGCTTAAAAGGCTGGGGCTGCTGGCTGGCTTTATCCCTCCTGTCCTTTGGCATGGCCTTGGGGATCGGATGTATACTGGAGCTCTGTTATCGCCCGGTCTCAGCCAGGCTGCTGGGGCTTAGATTGGAAACAAGGGGAGCACGGATATAAAACCGACACAAAGTAGCTATAAAGAAAACGGCAGGCCAAAATGTGGTCATAGATCATATGTAGCTATAAAATCGGGCGAGATACCAGCAGCTTAAGGAGGCATGTGTATGAGGACAGATATAGGAGCAGATATGGGAGCGAAAAAAAATGGGGCTGTCCTCTATATAAGGAAGTTCACGGTCCCCAAAGGGAGCACGGGCCGCGAAAAGCACCAGCTTGAGCACCAGGCCGGGCTATCCCTCTTAAAGACTGGCCTGCACCAGCACTTTGGCCTGGAGGCCGGTGACCTGGCTTCTAAAATACAGGCGGGGGAAAAGGGCAAGCCATACCTGTCTGCGTACCCGCACATCCACTTTAACATCAGCCACAGCGGGGATATCGCGGTATGCGCACTGGGCGCCTCGCCCATAGGTGTGGATGTGGAGATGCTCCGTCCGGTAAAGCTTTGCTCCACCGCGCGGATGCTGAGCCGCAGAGAGAGGGCCTATCTGGAAGGCCTGCCAAAGGAGCAAAGAGAAGAGGCGCTTTTCCGTTTCTGGACACTGAAAGAAAGCTATGCCAAGGCCCTGGGCGTGGGGCTGGGCATGGACTTTACAAAGGCAGAGTTTTCCTTGAGCCGACCTTCACAAAGGGCAGGCTGTACCGATCCGGGGAGCACTGTGCAAGTCCTTCGGTCAGAGCCGGTGTGGACCGGGGGGGAGAGGGGAGACGGGAAAAAGTGGAGGTTTGTACAACTGCTCTGGGTACAGAGATATGTGATCGCGGTCTGCGGGGGAGAGGAGCTGCGGCAGGTATGCCACATCGATGGGGGAACATAGAGCAACTGTCATCTCCTATGTGAAAATACTTGCAAAATCCCCAGACTCTGCTTATAATATAAACCGATGTGTAAAACGGTGCTCTCACTGATCTTTGAGCTCTATCTTATGACCTGCGAGGGTCTTCGCTCGATAAAGCTGTGATAAGGAGGAACCTATGAAAAAGAGCGTTACCTGGATGATGCTGGCTCCCGGCCTGCTCATCCTTTTGATCTGTCTGGCCCTGCCTCTCTGCAGAGTGCTCTTTCCCACTTTTGTGACCGGCGACTATCCGTTCAGTGCCTACATCCGATTTTTTCAGGATGAGTACTATCTGAAGATCTTTATGCGGACGGTCAAGATCGCGGTCATCACCACGGCTGTCTGTATGCTGGGGGGGATCCCTACGGCATATTTTATCAGTCGGTGCGATAAACGTATCCGGGGCCTTCTCTTAGCCGCTTCGATTTTTCCCATGATGACCAATTCCGTTATCCGCAGCTTTGCCTGGATCAATATCTTAGGGAGCAGCGGCATCATCAACAAGCTCTTTTTAGCCATAGGGCTGGTGAGCAAGCCGAAAAAGCTCCTTTACACGGATCTTGCGATCGTCATCGGCTCGGTGTATTTATTCCTTCCTCTGATGATCGTGACCGTGACCGGAGTTATGGAAAATATCGATGATGATATGATGGAGGCTGCCCAGAGCTTAGGCGCCAGCCGCCTTTCGGCATTTATGAAGGTCATCTTTCCCATGAGCCTCCCAGGCATCATCGTGGGCGGGATCTTGGTGTTCACCGGAACGCTCACCGCCTACACCACACCTCAGCTCCTGGGAGGGAACAGCAATATGGTCTTAGCTACCCTGATCTATCAGCGAGCTATGTCCATGGGCGACTGGAGCGGCGCTTCCGTGGTGGCGCTCATCATGATCGTAGTGACCCTGATAGTGATCAAAGGCTTCAATGCGCTGGCGGCGAGGCTGGATAGGAGAGGTGAGGCCCGATGAAGAAGAATAAATGGCTGACCGCGTATGCAGTGGTCGTGTTCGCGTTTTTGATGATCCCTCTGGCGATCATCACGGTGACGGCTTTTGGCGGCGGGAGCGCGATCACCTTCCCGATCGATTCCGTCTCCTTAAAATGGTTCGCCAATGTATTTACCACGAAGTCCTTTCGGAGCTCTTTTTTGACCAGCTTGGAGATCGCCCTCTTAGCTACGCTGATCGCGCTGCTGGTAGGCGTGCCGGCGGCCTATGCCCTGGCCCGTTCCGGTATGAAGGGGAAGCAGCTCCTAAGGTCGGTGTTCCTGTCCCCTACTATCGTGCCGGGGATCGTGGTGGGCTTCATCCTGTACCAGTTTTTGATCCTGACCTTTCGGATCCCGGTATTTGCAAGCCTTCTGGCAGGTCATTTTATGGTGACCCTGCCCTATGTGATCCGGGTGGTGGGTTCTGCTATGGAGCAGCTCGATGTGTCGGTGGAGGAGGCAGCCTGGAGTCTGGGCTGTCCTAAGGGCAAAGCCTTTTTTAAGGTGGTCCTCCCCAATGTGACCTCCGGTATCTCCTCGGCGTTCATGCTGGCCTTTATCAATTCCTTTAACAACATCCCGGTGTCCATGTTCCTTACAGGGCCGGGGGTCAGCACCTTTCCGGCGACGCTGATGAATTACATTGAATACAGTTACGATCCTACGGTCTCGGCGGTCTCTGTGCTGCTGATGGCAGCTACCGTGGTGATCATGGTGATCGTGGATAAGACCCTGGGGGTCGCTTCCTTAGCAGGATAGGAGGAGATCAGAGATGGCATTTATGACATTAGACCAGATCGATGTGAGTTATGATAAGAAGAAACAGATCTTAAAGGGCCTGGACCTGGCCGTGGAAAAGGGAGAGCTGGTCTCCCTCTTAGGTCCCAGCGGCTGTGGAAAGACCACGACCCTCCGGGTGGTGGCGGGCTTCATCGAGCCCCAGAGCGGTACGTTCACCCTGGAAGGGGAGGACCTGACCAAGGTCCCGGTCCACAAGCGGAATTTCGGGATCGTGTTCCAGAGCTATGCCCTGTTCCCTCATCTGAGCGTATATGACAATGTAGCCTTCGGCCTGCGGACCAGGAAGATGGCCAAGGATGTGATCGATCAGAAGGTCAAGGCGATCTTAGAGGTGTGCGGTCTGGCGGAGCTGGCGGAGCGGTTCCCCAAGGAGATGTCCGGCGGCCAGCGTCAGAGAGTGGCTTTGGCAAGGGCGCTGGTGATCGAGCCGAAGCTGCTGCTCTTAGATGAACCCTTGAGCAACCTGGATGCGAAGCTGCGCATCAGCATGCGGGTGGAGATCAAGCGGCTCCAGAAAAAGCTGGGGATCACCACTTTGTTCGTCACCCATGACCAGGAGGAGTGTTTTTCCATCTCTGACAAGGTGGCGATCATGGATCAGGGCGTGATCGAGCAGTACGACACCCCGGAAAGTATCTATAAGCGCCCGGCCACAGAGTTTGTGGCCCGGTTCATCGGATTCGAGAATTTCCTGGATCTGCGCCCCAGCCGCGGAGCGGAGCATATCTTCAAGGCTCCGGACGGGAGCAGCTTCTGCGTGGATATGGATTGGGGCGGGGAGCCCTTTGTGGGGACCATCCGGCCCGATGATATCCGCCTGGCAGGGCGGGGCCAGAAGGATAATGTGATCTCCGGTGTGGTAGGTGTGCGCACCTTCCTGGGGAAGAGCTACCAATATGAGGTGGAGACCGCCGCCGGTGCCTTAAAGGTGAACATGGATACAGAGCATGTGTTCCAGGAAGGGGATACGGTCCGGCTGTATCTGCCGGAGGACAAGCTGGTGCTGGTGCAAAAACAGGAGCAGCAGCTTAAGACGCAGGGGAGCGGCCTGTCATGATGGCTGTATCCTGCAAAGTATCTCTGCCCGTTTGCCTGGTACTGGCAGACCTGTGTGACGGGGAAGTGTGCCTTGCGGGTTGCAGCGCCGGGATGCGGTCAGACCGCATCTTGTGTGTATAGATACGCTATGGACGGCAAAGCTGTAGATAGCGGCAAAACAAAGAAGATGGACTTCCTAAAAGGATAGGAAGGAAAAGGAGACGAGCATGAGAAAAAACGTATTGGCGAGTGTGCTCTGCATGGCGATGTTGATGACCGCCTGTGGAGGAGCAGCGAAGGATGCAGGTGACGGGGCTGGCAGTGAGGCGGCAGGCGCGGATACTACGGCGGCAGCGGCCCAGGACGCAGGCGATGGGGCGGGAGAGACCAAGACCCTGGTCTTATCCACCTATGGTCTGAGCGCAGATATCTCAGAAGAAGAGGTCTACACACCTTTTGAGGAGGAATATAACTGCGAGATCGTGACCGATGTAGGCGGGACCAACGATCGTTATACAAAGCTTGCGGCAGACAGCCAGTCCTCGATCGATGTGATCGAGCTGTCCCAGGCCATGACGGCTAAGGGTTTCGAGGAAGGCCTGTTCACTGATATCGATATGAGCAGATTGGAAAATGCTTCTGATCTGATCGATGTGGCAAAGGCGATGGCAGAGGATGGACAGGGCGTGGCCTATACGATCAACAGCATCGGCATCATCTATGATCCGGCTGCTGTGGATATCGAGATCAAGAGCTATGACGATCTGTGGGATCCCTCTCTGGAAGGGATGGTCGCGATCCCGGATATCACCACCACCTTCGGCCCGGCGATGGTCTACATGGCCAGCGACCACGCAGGGGTAGATGTGACGAGCGACCAGGGTGAAGCGGCGTTCCAGGCGCTGGCCGAGCTAAAGCCCAACCTGGTAAAATCCTATGCCAAGTCCGCGGATCTGATCAACATGTTCACCTCCGGCGAGGTGGCGGTAGCGCTGGTAGGCGATTTCGGCGTGCCCACGATCCTGGCGGCAAACCCGGATCTGGTCTATTTCAGCCCGGAGGGGACCTATGCGAACTTCAACCTGATCAGCATCACAAAGAACTGCCAGGATCTGGATCTGGCCTATGCGTATCTGGATTACCGGATCAGCGAAGGGCTCCAGACCAAGACCGGCAAGGCATTAAATGAAGGCCCTACCAACAAAAATGTAGTCTTCACGGAAGAAGAAGCTTCCAGCATGACCTATGGGGATGTGGCGGCAAATGCCAAGTCCTTGGATTATGGCTTTGTCAACGGGGTGCTGGACAGCTGGATCGACCAGTGGAACCGTACCATCAATAACTGATCGGATGTAGGAAAAAGCCGCCGCAGAAAAAGATGCACCTTTTGCTGCGGCGACTTTTTTATAAGGAGTCGAGATGAGAGCAGACTATATCATACGAAACGCGCAGGTCTACTTAACCTTCCGCCAATGCTTTGCAGAGCGGGATGTGGCAGTCCTGGGCGACAAGATCTTGGAGGTTTCCCCCAAGATCTTTTTAGCAGATGGAGAGAGAGATGGGGAGCATGATGGAGAACGGGAGAACGGAGAGGGCGGCGCAGGAGCGCCAAAGAGAGACGGTCCGACGGTCGTTGACGGCAGCGGGATGTACCTGATCCCCGGCCTGGTGGATATCCATATGCACATCGAGAGCTCCATGACCTATCCAAAGGAGTTTTCTTATTTTGCCTTAAAGGCCGGGACCACCACCGTGGTGGCGGATTCCCATGAGATCGCCAATGTGTTCGGCATAGAGGGGATCCGGGCTTTTATGGACCAAAAGACGCCCCTGGATATCTTTTACGCGATCCCCTCCAGTGTCCCGGCCACCAGCATGGAGCTGGAGACAGCAGGCGCCGCTATCGGCACGGAGGAGGTCAGGGAGCTATTAAAAGATGACCGCGTTCTATGCCTGGGCGAGGTGATGAACTTCCAGGAGGTGGTCCGGGAAGGTGGGCGTACCGGGGACGAGACCCAGATCCAGCAGATGATCCGCATATGCGGTGAAGAAAGAGGGCGGGATGTGCGGATCGAAGGACATTGCCCTAAGATCACAGGAAAGGACTTAAATCGGTTCATCTATGCCGGGATCGATGCCGATCACACTCAGCAGACGGCGGATTCGGTGCTGGAAAAATCGGATCTGGGGATGTTTTTGGAGCTGCAGGCCAAGTCCCTGACCAAAGAGGTGGTGGAGGCGGTGTGCAGCCATGGGTTGTATGAAAATGTGGCCCTGGTCACCGACGACACCATGCCGGACCATCTGCTGGAGGGGCAGCTGGACCGGATCGTCCGGATCGCGGTAGAGGCCGGGATGCCTGTGGAGAAGGCGATCTACTGTGCCACCTACACACCGGCCAGGCGGATGCATCTGGATGACCGGGGGATGATCGGGCCGGGGAAAAAGGCGGACTTTGTGCTGCTTAAGGACTTGGAGGGCTTCCGCCCGGCTGCGGTATTTAAGGACGGCAGGCTGGTGCATGAGACGGCCGGAGCGGGCAGCTTGAGCGGGTCAGGCAGCCTGCACGGATCGGACAGCCCGATCAGGTCGGACAGCCCGGGTGCCCCGAAGGAGCGGCTGTTCCCGCCGCATTTTTATCATTCCGTACATTGCAAGAAAGCACAGCCATCCGACTTCCGGATAAAAGTGGAAAAGCCCTGCACCAAGGTCCTGGTCAATGTGATGAAGCTCAGCACCTTTGGGACGGCCACCCAGCGTGTGCAGAGGGAGCTGGCTGTAAGGGACGGACAGGTCTGCTGGCAGGAAGCCGGGCTCTGCCTGGCGGTCCTTTTTGAACGCCATGGAAAGAACGGGAACATCGCCTATGGGCTGGTAGAAGGCGCTTTTCAGAAAAAGGGAGCTGCCGCTACCACCTGGTGTCATGACAGTCATAACCTGCTGGTCCTGGGAAATTCCATCCAGGATATGGTAGCCGCCCAGAACCGGGTGGTGGAGCTGGAAGGTGGTTTTGTGGCGGCAAAGGAGGGCAGGCCCGTGGCAGAAGCCCGGCTGCCGGTAGGCGGGATCATCTGTGATGCCCCCTTAAACGAGCTGGCCGACGATCTGGGCCGGGTACGGCAGGTCTTTCGGGAGCTTGGCTATGTAAACAATAATGCGATCATGTCCATGGGTACCGTGGCCCTGCCGGTCTCTCCGGCTTTAAAGCTGACGGATCATGGCCTTTTGGATGTGGAGAGTCAGGAAAGGATCCCGCTGATCGAAGCCTATCGATAAGCTGGAGGCCGAGAGCAGATGCTGCCACAGGATAGCCGGATATAAGCCGCAGCCTGGGGCAGCCTTTGCAGCTTTAAGGCATGTTTTTTCAATAAGGAGTATTTTATCATGAAGACATTGATCACGAACGGGATCGTGCTGACCATGGATCGGGGCAGGACCATGTATCCCAAGGGATATGTGCTGTTTGAAGAAAGCAAGATCTTGCAGGCGGGCCCCATGGAAGAGCTTGAGACGGACCGGGCAGATAGGGCAGACAGAACGGACCAGACGGACGGACCGGATAAGATCCGTGTCCTGGATGCAGGCCGGGCGATCGTGATGCCTGGTATGGTGAACACCCATTGCCATCTGGGGATGGTGCCCTTTCGCAGTCTGGGCGATGACTGCAAGGACCGTCTCCGGGTGTTCCTCCTCCCCATGGAGCAAAAGGCTATGGATGAGGAGATGGCTGTGGCCTCCAGCCGGTATGCCATATGCGAGCTCCTGTCAGCCGGTGTGACCACCGTATTAGACATGTACTATTTCGAAGAAAAGATCGCCCAGGTGATGGATGAGATGGGGATCCGGGGGATCGCGGGGCAGACGGTGATGGAAGAGGGCGCATGTGACCTGGATCGCGTGGAGGATGCCCTTGCCTACGGGGAAGCGGCCATAAGACGCTATCTGGACCATCCAAGGGTGTCCTGCTGCCTGGCCCCCCACGGCACCACCACCTGCAGTCCAAAGACCCTGCAGCGAGCCTATGAGATCGACCGGCGGTACGGTCAGCCCTTTTCTCTGCACACAGCCGAGATGGATTATGAGATGGCGGCGCTCCGGGAAAGCTATGGATACACACCGATCCGGTTTTTAGACCGGCTGGGTGTCCTGGGGCCGGAGACCCTGGCGGCCCACTGTATCCAGCTGACGGAAGACGATATCCAGCTTTTCCAGAAAAGAGGGGGCAAGGTCTCGCATTGCATCGCATCCAATACAAAAGCGGCCAAGGGAGTCGCCCCTGTTCCACGCCTTTTAGACCGGAAGGTCCCCGTAGGTCTGGGGACAGATGGACCGGCCAGCGGCAATACCCTGGACCTGTTCACGCAGATGCGTTTTTGTGCGAATTTCCATAAGAATGAGAACCGGGACCGCAGCCTTTTCCCGGCCAGGGAGATCGTCGCCATGGCCACCATAGGAGGCGCGAGGGCCTTGGGGCTGGATCACGTCACCGGCTCCATCGAGCCGGGAAAAGAGGCCGATATCGTTCTGGTAGAGACGGATTCCGTCAATATGTTCCCCATCTACGATCCCTACTCCGCGCTGGTCTACAGTGCGGGCAGTTCCAATGTGAAGGATGTTTTCGTGGCCGGTCAGCAGCTGGTGGCCGATAAAAAGCTGGTGCGGGCAGACCTGGGGCAGATCCGGAGGGAGCTGAAGGAAAGGATGGACCGATCGGCATTTGGGGAGATGGGGGAGCTGGTGTAGGGATCGCGATAGGGATAGTAAACTCTATTTTTAAGGACAGTAATATGTCTGTGGGGGCTGGACAGAAGGATCTTATCGAACTTCTAGATGAAGATAAAAGGGAGCAAAGCGCCTTATGAGATTTTATGTTATAACAAGAGCGTTCACAGATATTTCACAGTTTCCCCTCTTGCACATTTTTCCCTTTTCCCTTATAATACCACTTGAAAATAAGTTAGCTAGTTAACAGTCAGCCACATAACTATCTGGCTGGCTTCGCATTGCTTTTTGGAAGATGTGAAAAGCAGCGGCTAAAGAGCAAAAGGAGGGAACAACCTATGGAAGACTGCTATGAGCCTGTCGGTCCCAACCATCAGGCGATGACGCATTTTATCCGTCTCACAAGGATGCAGAGGTCTGTGGTCAGCAGTCGGGTCAAGGAGACGGGGATCTATCAGGGACAGCACCAGATCCTCATGCACATCCATCGCCACCCGGATGCATCCCAGAAGGATATCGCCGGGATGCTGGAGGTCTCCACAGCCACCATCGCGGTGGCCTTAAAAAAGCTGGAACGGGCAGGCTATATCCGGCGGACGGTGGATGGAGCGGACAACCGCTATAATCGGATCAAGATCACGGAGAAGGGCCAGCAGATCGTACGCCAGAGCCATAAGATCCTGAAGCGGACCGAGGAGGAGATGTTCGACGGATTTGAAGAAGAGGATTTCCGGCAGCTGGAACAGCTTTTTGACAGGATCTGCCAGAACATCGAGCGGATGTCAAAAAAGGATGGCAGGAGGATCTGCCTGGAACCCTTATGGGGAGGGACGGCCGACCAGCCGGCCTGTCCGGTGAGAGACAGAGAAAGTGAGGGATCCATATGAAGCGGTACAAAAAATATATCCGCCCATACTTGAGCGCCTTCATCCTGGGGCCGCTCTTGATGCTCACGGAGGTGGGCGGCGAGATCATGCTCCCCAAGATGATGTCGATGATCATCAACCATGGGGTGGCGACCGGAGATAAGCCATACATCCTCATGATGGGCGCGGCCATGGTGGTGACCACTATCGTGATGGCTTTAGGCGGGATCGGAGGGGCCTATTTCAGCGCAAGGGCTTCGATCTGCTTTACCAGCGACCTGCGCCAGGATCTGTTCGCCAAGGTGCAGAAGTTTTCTTTTCAAAATATCGACGAGTTTTCCACCGGTTCCCTGGTGACCAGGCTCACCAATGATATCCAGCAGATCCAGAACGTGATGATGATGGCGCTGCGCATGCTGTTTCGGGCGCCGGGGATGCTGGTGGGGGCTTTGATCATGGCCTTTCTCATGAACGCCCGGCTGGCCCTTGTGATCTTAGTGGTGATCCCGCTCTTGGCCCTGGCGATCGCCGCGATCTTAACGACGGCATATCCTAGGTTCCAGATGATGCAGCAGACGATCGACAACCTGAACAATAAGATCCAGGAGGCCCTGGTGAACGTGCGGGTGGTCAGATCCTTTGTCCGGGAGGACTATGAAGCGGAGCGGTTTAAAAAAGCCAACGACGGCTTAAAGCAGGCAGGGCTCAAGGCATTGAACGTGGTCATCATCACCATGCCCGTGATGACCCTGGCCATGAACGTGACCACCCTGGCCGTGGTGTGGTATGGAGGCAATATCATCATAGGCGGCCAGATGCAGGTGGGCGACCTGACCGCCTTCACGACCTACATCGTCCAGATCCTCATGTCCCTGATGATGCTCTCCATGGTATTCTTGCAGAGCTCCAGAGCCATGGCCTGCGTGAAGCGGGTCAACGAGGTCCTGGATGTGAAGATCGACCTGACCGACGAGGACGCAAAATGTCCGTCGGCAAAGGTACAGAAAGGGCGCGTGGAATTTAAGGATGTGAGCTTTTCTTACCATGGGAGTATGGAAAGCCTGGTGCTGGAGCACTTAAGCTTTACAGCAGAGCCGGGACAGACGATCGGCATCATCGGCGCTACCGGCAGCGGAAAGACCTCGCTGGTGCAGCTGATCCCACGGCTCTACGATGTGACCGGAGGACAGATCCTGGTGGACGGCGTGGACGTGCGGGACTATTCCCTAAAGGCCCTGCGCAACGGCGTAGGCATGGTGCTCCAGAAAAATGTCCTTTTTTCCGGCACGATCTTAGAGAACCTGCGCTGGGGCGATGAGGAGGCATCCATGGAGGAGATCCGCCGGACCGCCGATGACGCCCAGGCCGACGGCTTTATCACGGCCTTCCCCGAGAAATATGATACGGAGATGGGCCAGGGCGGATCCAATGTATCCGGCGGCCAGAAGCAGCGTCTCTGCATCGCAAGAGCTCTCTTAAAAAAGCCGAAGATCTTGATCTTAGATGACAGCACCAGCGCGGTAGACACGGCCACAGAAGCAAAGATCCGGGAATGCTTTAAGACCACCTTAAAAGATACCACGAAATTTATCATCGCCCAACGGATCGGCTCTGTGGAGGAGGCGGACCAGATCATCTTGTTAGAGGATGGGAGGATCGGGGCGGTGGGCTCCCATGAGGAGCTGCTGGCAGGCTGTGAGGCGTACCAGGAGATCTACTATTCCCAGAGAGAGCGTGAGGAGGTGGGTGCTTAAGATGGATGCAGAAGCCAGAAAGAAAAGTCTAAAACGCAGATATGGGGGCCGAGCGGCAAAAGCCCCTGCCGGTCCGGGAGGCCCGGGCGGGCACGGGGGTCCCGGCGGCCGCAGGCGGATGAGCATGGCCAAGGGCAAGCCGAAGGAGATGAAAAAGACCATAGGCCGTCTGATGGGCTACTTGAGCGCGGACCGGTCAAAGATGATCCTGGCCCTCTTTTGTGTGGTCGTAAATACCGCGGCCAATCTGGCCGGATCCTATATGCTGCGGCCGATCATCAATACCTACATCGCGCCTGTGGACGGGAGCAGAGGAGACGCGGCAGGGCTGGCAAGGGCCCTCGTTGTGATGGCCTGCGTATATGCCGTGGGGATATGGACCAATTACCTGCAGGCCAAGGTGATGCTGACCGTGGCCCAGAACGCTCTCCAGCGGCTGCGGGATGAGCTGTTCATCAAGCTGCAGGCCCTGCCGGTGCGCTATTACGACACCAACGCTAATGGCGATATCATGAGCCGTTTTACCAATGACGTGGATACGATCGGAAATATGCTCAGCAGCACTCTGGTGCAGCTGTTCTCCGGTGCGCTGAGCCTGGTAGGCACCTTCCTTTTGATGGTCTATACCAACGTATATCTGACCGTGGTCACCCTGCTGCTGATCCCGGTGATGATGAAGGCCGGAGGCGGCGTGGCCAGGCGGAGCCAGCGGTTCTTCTCCGCCCAGCAATATTCCCTGGGCGCGTTGAACGGCTATATCGAGGAGACCGTCACCGGCCAGAAGGTGGTGAAGGTGTTCTGCCATGAGGATGTGGCAGAGGAGGAGTTTCGGCTTTTAAATGAGGAGCTGCGGGACGATCAGATCCGGGCTCAGTTCTTCGGTGGCATCATGGGGCCGGTGATGGGGAACTTAAGCCAAGTGAACTATTCCCTGACCGCATGCATCGGCGGTCTGCTCTGTGTGCTGAAGGGCTTTGACGTAGGAGGTCTGACGGTGTTCTTAAACTTTTCCCGCCAGTTCTCCCGGCCGATCAATGAGATCTCCATACAGATCTCCAATGTGTTCTCCGCCCTGGCCGGCGCTGAGCGCGTGTTCAAGGTGATGGACGAGGAGCCGGAGCCTGCCGACAGGGCCGGCGCAAAGGCATTAGAGCCCATGGAGGGCCATGTGGTGTTCGACCATGTGACCTTTGGCTATGTGCCGGAAAAGGTGATCTTGAAAAACATCAGCCTCTATGCCAAGCCGGGCCAGAAGATCGCTTTTGTGGGATCTACAGGAGCGGGAAAGACCACGATCACCAACCTGATCAACCGGTTCTACGATATCCAGTCCGGGACCATCACCATCGACGGTGTGGACATCAAGGACATAAAGCGGGACAGCCTGCGGCAAAACATCGCCATGGTGCTGCAGGACACCCACCTCTTTACCGGTACCGTGCGGGAGAACATCCGCTACGGCCGTCTGGACGCCACCGACGAGGAGGTAGAACAGGCTGCCAGGACCGCCTCGGCCCACTCCTTCATCATGCGTCTCCCCAAGGGCTATGACACCATGCTGGAGGGGGACGGCGCCAACTTGAGCCAGGGCCAGCGGCAGCTCTTAAATATCGCCCGGGCGGCGATCTCCAAGGCTCCGATCCTGATCTTGGACGAGGCCACCAGCTCCGTAGATACCCGCACGGAGAAGCACATCGAACACAGTATGGACCGGCTGATGAAGGATAGGACTACCTTCGTGATCGCCCACCGGCTGTCAACGGTGCGGAATGCCAACGCCATCATGGTGCTGGAGAACGGGGAGATCATCGAGCGAGGGGATCATGACGACCTGCTGGCCCAGAACGGCCGCTACCACGAGCTGTACACAGGCCTTTCCGAGCTGGAATAAGAAGGATCCGCCGTCTGCGGAACGCCACATGCCGATCATTTATTCTAATATTTATCGATAAGCATGGCTAATATATAAAAATAGTACAAGGATCACGGAGAAAAACAGGATATTTTTTTCACGATCCGCATAACCGTTAGAGAAAGGGAATTTTCAGAAAACAGATCCGTACACAGTCCGAAAAAAGAAAGATCCGACAGGGACATGGGAGGAAGATCGACCGATCTTTCCCACCGGTCCGGCCGGATCTTTCCCCTTGTTTTTTTGCAAAAACGATCGGATCGTATCATGTATCCGACCTGTATATATTTTAACAAGAAAACGAGGGCGGCAGTTCCATTGGATCGACAGATGATGGGGAAAATGGGATAGATCCACGCAGATCCATAGGGAAATTTAGAATTGTGTGGCGGAACAAAGTATGTTATACTGTTAAAGATGACCAAGGCTGGACAGGTCAGCAGCCCGGTCAGAGTTGCAGTAGAAAATGTGATAGAAAGAGGGTTTGGTTAGATGGGTTTGGCTACATTTAAAGGCGGCATTCATCCCTATGAAGGAAAAGAGCTGTCAGAGAACAAGCCGGTTCAGGAACTGCTGCCGAAAGGCGAGCTGGTGTTCCCCATGTCCCAGCATATCGGCGCTCCGGCGAGACCGCTGGTGAAAAAAGGCGACCGTGTGCTGATGGGCCAGATCATAGGGGAAGCAGGCGGTTTTGTATCCGCTAATGTGATCTGTTCCGTATCCGGTACGGTCAAAGCAGTAGAGCCCAGGCTGGTGGTCAGCGGGCAGATGGTGGACAGCATCATCGTGGAAAATGATGGCCTGTACGAGGCCGTCCCCCATTTCGGCGAGGAGCGGGACTACAGGGGGATGTACAAGGAAGAGATCCGGAACATCATCAAAGAGGCCGGCATCGTAGGCCTGGGCGGGGCAGGCTTCCCCACCCATGTGAAGCTGACGCCTAAGGATGAGTCCAAGATCGACTACATCCTGGTCAACGGCGCGGAGTGCGAGCCGTACCTGACCTCCGACTACCGGATGATGTTAGAGGCCCCGGAGAAGATCGTTGGGGGCCTGAAGGTGATCCTGTCCCTTTTCGATAACGCTAAGGGCGTGATCGGCATCGAGAACAATAAGCCGGAGGCGATCAAGAAGCTTAAGGAGCTGGTGAAGGATGAGCCGCGGATCGAGGTCTGCGAGCTCCTGACCAAGTACCCCCAGGGCGGCGAGCGTTCCCTGATCTACGCCGTCACCGGGCGCAGCGTCAATTCCTCCATGCTCCCCGCGGACGCAGGCTGTATCGTAGATAACATCGATACGGTCATCGCGATCTACAATGCGGTGTGCCTGCAGACCCCGCTGATCCGCAAGATCATCACCATCACCGGCGACGCGGTGGCCGATCCTAAGAACTTCAGCGTGAAGCTGGGGACCAATTATCAGGAGCTGATCGAGGCGGCCGGCGGCTTTAAAGAAGAGCCAGAGAAGATCATCTCCGGCGGTCCTATGATGGGCATGGCCATCTACACCACCGACGTCCCCGTGGCGAAGACCTCCTCGGCCCTCACCTGCTTTACCAAGGACATGGTGGCGGCTATGGAGCCTACACCCTGTATCCGCTGCGGCCGCTGTGTGGCCGCTTGTCCCAGCCATATCGTACCGCCCATGATGATGCGGGCGGCCTTAAAGAATGACTGCGAGGGCTTTGAGAAGGTGAACGGCATGGAGTGTATGGAGTGCGGCAGCTGTACCTATGTATGTCCCGCCAAGCGTCCGCTCACCCAGGCCTTTAAGGACATGAGAAAACAGGTTGCGGCCAACCGCAGAAAAAAAGCGTAGGAGGGATAAGGAAATGAGTCGATCATTAAACGTATCATCTTCCCCTCACGTCAGGGACACGGTGACAACGAAAAGTATCATGTACGATGTGCTGATCGCCATGCTTCCGGCGGCAGCCTTCGGTGTTTATCAGTTTGGCATCCAGGCGCTCTTAGTGATCGTGGTCACCATGGCGGCCTGTGCTCTCAGCGAATATGTTTATGAGCGTGCCATGGGGCTCCCCATCACGGTGGCGGACGGCAGCGCCCTGGTGACCGGGATGATCCTGGCGCTGAACATGCCGGCGGGCATCCCCTTATGGATCCCGGCTCTGGGCGGTATCTTTGCGATCGTGGTGGTGAAGCAGCTTTACGGCGGCCTGGGCCAGAACTTCATGAACCCGGCCCTGGCAGGCCGCTGCTTCCTTTTGATCTCCTTTGCCGGCAAGATGTCCAGCTTCGCCCTTGACGGCTGGTCCGGAGCTACGCCGCTGGCGCAGCTAAAGGCCGGTCAGACGGTGGATCTGGCCGCTATGTTCGTGGGACGTATCCCCGGCACCATCGGTGAGGTGTCAGTTCTGGCCCTGCTGGCAGGCGCGGCCTACATGGTGTACAAGAAGGTGATCTCCCTGCGGATCCCGGTCACCTACATAGTGACCACGGCCGTGTTCGTGTTCATCTTCGGACAGCAGGATATGAGCTTTGTGGCTGCCCATGTGTGCGGCGGCGGCCTGCTCTTCGGCGCATTCTTTATGGCGACGGATTATGTCACCAGCCCGATCACGCCAAAGGGTCAGATCGTGTTCGGTATCCTCTTAGGTGTGCTCACCGGTCTGTTCAGGCTGTTCGGCGGCTCCGCTGAGGGTGTTTCTTATGCGATCATCATCAGCAACATGCTGGTCCCGCTGATCGAGCGCTATACCCTTCCCACAGCATTTGGAAAGGAGGGCAAAAAGGCATGAGTAAAGGTGGATTTATGAAAGACGCCCTGATCCTGTTCGCGATCACATTGGTGGCAGGGGCATGTCTGGGCGGTGTGTATGAGATGACAAAGGGCCCCATCGCGGAGGCGGAGCTGGCAGCAAAGTCAGAGGCTTACAAGGTGGTGCTCCCGGAGGCCGACTCCTTTGAGGCGGACGATATGACCGATCTTATGGCTACAGCTAACGCGGATATCGCCGGCATGGGCTTTGGCAATGTGACCGTGGACGAGGCAGCCACAGGCGTGGACGCTTCCGGCGCGCCGGTGGGCTTCGTGGTGACCTCCACCTCCAATGACGGCTACGGCGGCGCGATCACCGTATCGGTAGGCATCCAGGCAGACGGCACGGTCAGCGGCATCGAATTTTTGGCGATCGGCGAGACCGCGGGCCTTGGTATGAACGCCCAGCAGCCGGAGTGGAAGGGCCAGTATGCGGGCAAGAACGTGGACCAGTTCGCCGTCACGAAGAACGGCGCGTCGGCGGATAACGAGATCAACGCGATCAGCGGCGCCACGATCACCAGCAATGCGGTCACTGGCGCGGTCAATGCAGCAGTTTATTTTGCAAAGAACTGCATGGCACAGTAGGAGGTGGGAAAATGAATAAATGTGCAGAACGTTTATACAACGGTATCATCAAAGAAAACCCGACCTTCGTCCTGATGTTAGGCATGTGCCCGACCCTGGCTGTCACCACGACGGCGATCAACGGCGTGGGTATGGGATTGTCCACCACGGCGGTCCTGGTGTTTTCGAACCTGATCATTTCCGCGCTGCGGAAGATCATCCCGGACCGGGTGCGTATCCCGGCATATATCGTCATCGTGGCATCTCTGGTGACGGTGGTCCAGCTGCTTTTGCAGGCCTATATCCCCAGCCTGTATGAATCCTTAGGTATCTATATCCCGCTGATCGTGGTGAACTGTATCATCCTGGGCCGTGCAGAGGCGTATGCGGCGAAGAACGATGTGGTGAGCTCCGCATTTGACGGGATCGGCATGGGCCTTGGCTTTACCGTGGGCCTGACCTGTATCGCCATCTTCCGTGAGTTCTTAGGCAACGGCGCTTTCTTTGGGATGGAGATCGTCCCGGAGGACTTCCGCATCACGATCTTCGGCCTGGCTCCCGGCGCGTTCTTTGTGCTGGCAGGCCTGACCGCGCTCCAGAACAAGTTCAAGGCTCCGTCGGCTACCAACGGCTCCGCGCCCAAGTCGGCCCTTGCCTGCGGCGGCAACTGCTCAAGCTGCAACGGCTCCGCATGTGCGGCCAACCATGCCAAGCTGGAGGAAATCCGGGCAAGAGAAGAGGAGAAGGCGGCCGCGGCAAAGAAGGAAGCGGCCTTAAAGGCGGCCCAGGCCAAGAAAGAGGCCGAGGCGAAGAAGGCGGCAGCCGGTGCGGACGCAGAAAAGAAAGCTGGAGAATAGGAGGATCGGATAGATGAAAGAATTGATCTTGATCATTGTTGGATCTGCTCTGGTAAATAACATCATCCTGAGCCAGTTCCAAGGTCTCTGCCCGTTCCTTGGCGTTTCCAAAAAGGTGGATACGTCCGTGGGCATGGGCGGCGCCGTGATCTTTGTTATCACGTTGGCTTGTATCGCCACGAACCTGGTGTATTCCTTTGTGCTGGAGCCCTTAAAGCTGGAGTACTTACAGACGATCGCCTTCATCCTGGTGATCGCGGCCCTGGTGCAGTTCGTGGAGATGTTCTTAAAGAAGAACGTGCCTTCCCTGTATCAGGCCCTGGGCGTGTTCCTTCCCCTGATCACCACCAACTGCGCGGTGCTGGGCGCTGCCCTGACCAATGTACAGAAGGGCTACGGTTTCATCTTCAGCGTGGCGAACGGGATCGGTACGGCGGTAGGCTTTACGATCGCGATCGTGCTGCTGGCCAGCATCCGGGAGAGCATCGAGGACAATGATATCCCATTTAATTTCCAGGGTTCACCGATCGTACTGATCACCTCCGGGCTGATGGCGATCGCGTTCATGGGCTTCTCAGGAATGATCTAAGGAGGGAGAGATATGACAGGTTTGCTTTTAGCGGCGGTCATCATCGGTGCGATCGGTATCATTATCGGTGTGCTCCTGGGGATCGCCAGTGAAGCGTTTAAGGTTGAGGTAGATGAAAAAGAGATCCTGGTCCGCGCCGAGCTTCCCGGCAATAACTGCGGCGGCTGCGGCTTCCCGGGCTGTGACGGCTTAGCAGCCGCGATCGCTGCGGGCACCGCTCCGGTGAACGGCTGTCCGGTGGGCGGCGCTCCGGTGGCGGATAAGATCGCCGCGATCATGGGCGTGGAGAGCGGGAGCGCAGAGAAAAAGGTGGCCTTTGTAAAGTGTAAAGGCACCTGCGATAAGACCAGGGTGAAATACAATTACTATGGCATCGACGACTGCAGCAAGGTAGCGGTGGTCCCCGGTGCGGGCGAGAAGGCCTGTATCTATGGCTGTATGGGCTATGGCAGCTGCGTGAAGGCCTGTCAGTTTGACGCCATCCATGTGGTGGACGGCGTAGCCGTGGTGGATAAAGAGAAGTGCGTGGCCTGCGGCAAGTGCGTGGCGGCCTGCCCGAACCATCTGATCGAGCTGGTGCCGTATAAGGCAGAGCATCTGGTCCAGTGCTCCTCCCATGACAAGGGCAAGGACGTCAAGGCCAAGTGCGATAGCGGCTGTATCGGCTGCACCCTGTGTACCAAGCAGTGCGAGGCGGACGCGATCCACATGGACAACAATGTGGCCGTGATCGACTACAGCAAGTGTACGAACTGCGGGAAGTGCGCGGCCAAGTGTCCGGCGAAGGTGATCTTGTAAAGCCTGCGGACAGTATGGAAGGCTGTGGTCCTCCTGCTCGTTCGGGAACAAGAAGATCGACGGGGGCTGCAATATGAAAGCGATCGGGAGATCATTTCGAATGCAGGAGCAGGAGATCGTCAAGTGATGGCAAGGCAGAGCGCAAAGATGAGACTGTCGCAAGATACAGCATATATGCAAGATATAGATGCATATCCTATAGACAGGATGCTCTATCTTGCATATAGTAGCTGTTTTGCGGCAGCCCCATCTAAAGACCTTGTGATGATCTTTGGTGAGCATCTGGTCAGGACCGGCTTTTTAGCGATAGGTCCGGCCAGATCGCTCACCCTTGTTCATCATCATACTCCTCCTCCAGCTTATCCGCCCGCTTCCGCTCGATAAAGACCATCAGCATCTGGCAGGCCTGGAAGGCAGCTAAGAAGGAGAGGACATAGACCAGCACCTCTCTCCAGTCCTTCTGCGGCTCCTGGAGGAGATAGACGGCAAAGATGACCGCCACCACCGCCAGCCGAAAGGCCAGCGCCCTTATCCGGGAACGGCGCCCCTTCTCATCGTTTGTGGTCCGGAAGGATAATTTCAGCTGCCAGGAACGGATAAGGTGATATACCGGTACGCCCACGATGATCAAAAACTCCACTATGCAGTCCTCCAGGCTCTTGTGCATAGCCAGGCACTTTAACAGGAAAGACCCTACGGCCAGAAAATACATGATCCGACCCATCTCACTCCATATCTTTTGTTGTCCTTGCATGATCCTTTCATCTGCCATCGCTCATGACTCCTTTCTTTCTTCCCAAAACAGATCGTCCAATGTTTTATCCAGTGCGTGGCAGATCGCCAGGCACAGGTTCAGTGTGGGGTTATACTTTCCCGCTTCGATCATGCCGATCGTCTGCCGGGTGACCCCCACCAGTGCGGCCAGATCCCCCTGGGCCAGATCCTTTCCGGCCCGGGCGGCCTTTAGTTTTAGATTTTTCAAGCTATCACCGCCTTTTCTTTGTACGCCAGAAAGCTTGTACGCGGACTTTCCGGACATATACAGAACATGTTCATCGCTGCCGGTCAGGAGACTGGAGAGCATCAGACGTGTGGGGCAGTCTGCAGCCCCTGCTTTTTCGTTTCCTCCTCGGCATAGTCATAGAATAACATATATTAAACTAAATGTCAAATATATATTGTATAAAGACGGAATAAAATTGCTTTATGGCTAATGGCCATGCGCCGCCGGCCGCTGTATAGATACAGATACTTGACCGGGTCTTCGGACATTGACTTTTACCCAGATCATGCAGTATACTTTATAGCGGATCTTACGATCGAAAGGGGAGCGGAAGGAAAGAGCGATAGAGGTTTGACAGGAGTAGATATTGACAGAAAAAAGAAGAGGAGGAGATCGATCATGAGACAAGTTGGTTGTATGCGTATTGCCCACCGTGCAGGTGTGCTGGTCATTTTGGCCCTGTTGTCCGTGGGCTGCGGACAGCAAAAAGGGGCAGGGGCACCGAGAGGGGAGGGGACTGCTGCCGTGCAGGAGCAAAGTGGAGCAGAGGCAGAGACTGCTGATGAGACAGTCCCGCCGGACCAGTCATCCCAGCAGGCGGTCCCCGCCGCTCCGGCCGGCCAGGAGCAGGCCGGCACAGCAAAGGCTGACAAAAGCGTAAGCTCCGGCGATCCTGCCGGATCCGACGGCAGCGCAAAAGAAGGGAGCGGAGCGCTCACTGCAAAGGAGGCAGAGGAAAAGGCTTTGGCCCATGTCGGCCTGACCCCAGAGCAGGTGACCTATATCCAGAGCAAGGCAGACTATGAAAAAGGCCGTCAGGTCTATGAGGTTGAGTTCTATACCCAGGACGGCAAGGAGTATGACTATGAGATCGACGCGGATACGGGGGAGGTGATCGGCTACGACTATGATGCAGAAGGCTATGCTCCGTCGGCAGCTCTCGATGGGAGCGGACTTACGGCAGAGGAGGTAAAGGCTCTGGCTCTGGCAAATGTCCCGGGAGCCGCAGATGCAGATATCCGGGAATTTGAGATGGACCGCGACGACGGTCGGATCGAGTACGAGGGGAAGATCGTCTATGACGGGATGGAGTATGAGTTTGAGATCGATGGGCTCAGCGGGATGATCCGCAGCTGGGAGGCGGAGCCTGTAGGGCGATGAGAGCGGAGATGACAGGTGAGCAGACGATAAATAGGCAGACATCGGCCGTGCAGACGCTGGAGCTGGTGAACGAGATAGGTGAAATGGAGGGGGCCGTAAAGGAGAGACAGAGCATGGATAAAAATGAGAGATGGCTCCAATGGGCCGTGCGCCTGCAGAGCATCGCGCAGGCCGGCCTGTATTACGGAAAAGACCCATTTGACCAGGAGCGATATGAGCAGGTCCGCGCCATAGCGGCGGAGATGATCAGCGATAAGACGGATATCCCCATGGAGAAGGTGAAGGATCTGTTCTGCGGCGAGATCGGCTATCAGACCCCGAAGCTGGATACCCGCGGAGCGGTCTTTAAGGACGATAAGATCCTGCTGGTGAAGGAGAGCAACGGCACCTGGTCCCTGCCTGGAGGCTGGGTGGACGTGGATCTGTCCGTGAAGGAAAATGTGATCAAGGAGATCAAGGAGGAGGCCGGCCTGGATGTGACGGCGGATCGGGTGATCGCCGTCCAGGACAGGGAAAAGCATAACCGGCCGATCTATGCCTATAAGGTCTGCAAGATCTTCATCCTCTGCTCGGTGACCGGAGGGCAGTTTGTGCCGAACCTGGAGACTGTGGAGAGCTGTTATTTCGGTCTTCATGAGCTGCCTGCATTGGCAGAAGAAAAGAATGATGCAAAGCAGATCCGGATGTGCTTTGATGCATACCATGCAGAGCATTGGGAGACATTGATGGATTGAGGATGCAGAGGACCTGAAAAAAGCCGTCACGCGCAAAGAAGACCTTGCCCGTGACGGCTTTTCTTTTGGCTTTTTAAACTTCCTTTATCGTCCCATGCAGCTCCTGCAGGGACTTCACATCGCCCTGTCCATGCTTTTTCACATAGTGGATCCCGCTGGCGGTGGCCTTTGCGGCGGCGATGGTGGTCATGTAGGGGATCCTGGCCTTGATGGCGGCTTTCCGCAGGTAGCTGTCGTCATAGATACTCTCCTTTCCCACGGGGGAGTTGACGATCAGCTGGATCTTCCCGTTGGTGATCATATCCAGGATATTGGGTCTCCCCTCCTGGAGCTTATTGACCCGGTCGGCGGGAATGCCGGCCTCCCGGATCAGCTGGCAGGTGGACTCGGTGGCGATGATCGTAAAGCCGTCCTCGTGGAAGAGCTTAGCCACCTCAACCACCTCCGCTTTATCCTTGCGGTTCACGGAGATCAGCACGGTCCCCTCTAAGGGGAGCTTGGACTGTGTGGCTTCCTGGGATCTGAAGAAGGCCTCGCCGTAGGTGGGCGCCAGCCCCAGCACCTCACCGGTGGAACGCATCTCCGGTCCCAAGAGCGGGTCTACCTCCTGGAACATGTTGAAGGGGAAGACCGCCTCCTTGACCCCGTGATAGGGGATCGTATGCTCTTTTAGCCCGGGGACCGGAGAGGGACGGCCGGTCAGTTCAGAGGTGATGATCTCCGTGGCCAAAGGCACCATGCGGATGTTGCAGACCTTGGAGACCAGGGGAACGGTACGGGAGGCCCTGGGGTTGGCTTCCAGGACGTAGACCTTGCCGTTCTCGATGGCGTACTGCATGTTCATCAGGCCCCGCACATGCATCTCCTCCGCGATCTTACGGGTGTATTCCTTGATGATCTCCACATTTTCTGCCGAGATGTGGACGGAGGGGATGATACAGGCCGAATCACCGGAGTGGACTCCGGCCAGCTCGATATGCTCCATCACTGCAGGCACGAAGGCATGTGTGCCGTCGCTGATGGCGTCGGCCTCGCATTCCATGGCATGGCTCAAGAACCGGTCGATCAAGATCGGACGGTCCGGGGTCACGCCTACGGCAGCCTGCATATAGCCGGTCATGCTCTCCTGGTCGTAGACCACCTCCATGCCCCGGCCGCCCAGAACATAGGAAGGACGGACCATGACCGGATAGCCGATCTGGTCGGCGATCGCCAAAGCTTCCTCCACGGTAGTGGCCATGCCAGATTCCGGCATAGGGATCTTGAGCTTTTCCATCATGGCGCGGAACAGGTCCCGGTCCTCCGCCAGGTCGATGACGGAAGGAGAGGTGCCTAAGATCTTCACGCCGTTCTCCTCCAGCTCCGATGCCAGGTTTAAAGGCGTCTGTCCGCCAAACTGGGCGATCACGCCCAAAGGCTTCTCCTTTTGGTAGATGCTCAAGACATCCTCCAGGGTCAATGGCTCAAAATACAGCTTATCGGAGGTATCGTAATCGGTGGATACGGTCTCCGGGTTGCAGTTGACGATGATGGTCTCAAAGCCCAGCTTTTTCAGGGCCAGCGCCGCATGGACGCAGCAGTAGTCAAATTCGATGCCCTGGCCGATCCGGTTGGGGCCGCCGCCTAAGATCATGATCTTCTTTGTCTGGTCGGATACCGGGTTTTTATCCGGCGCGTTGTAGGTGGAGTAGTAGTAGGCGCTGTTTTCGGTCCCGCTTACGTGGACGCCTTCCCAGGCCTCTTCTACGCCCAAGGCCAGACGGCGTTCCCGGATCGCCTTTTCCGGGATCTCTAAGAGCTGGCTCAGATATTTATCCGAAAACCCATCCTTTTTTGCCTGGATCAGCAGCTGATCGGAGGGCAGCGCGCCCTTGCCTGCTAAGAGCGCCTCCTCTTCTTCCACCAGCTCCTTCATCTGCTGGAGGAAATAGGTCTTTACCTTGGTAAGGGCGAAGAGCTCCTGGATGGTAGCGCCCTTGCGCAGGGCTTCATACAGGAGGAAATAGCGTTCGCTGGAAGGGGCGATCAGCAGCTTTAAGAGCTTTTTCTTGGACAGTGTGTCAAAGTTTTTGGCGTGGCCCAGCCCGTAGCGGCCGGTCTCCAGGCTGCGGATCGCCTTCTGGAAGGCTTCCTTAAAATTCTTTCCGATGCTCATGACCTCGCCTACAGCCCGCATCTGGGTCCCCAGTTTGTCCTCCACCCCTTTGAACTTTTCAAAGGCCCAGCGGGCGAACTTGATGACCACATAGTCGCCGTCCGGGACATACTTATCCAGCGTGCCGTATTTCCCGCAGGGGATGTCCTTTAAAGTCAGGCCGCAGGCCAGCATGGCGGAGACCAGGGCGATGGGGAATCCGGTGGCCTTGGAGGCCAGCGCGGAGGAGCGGGAGGTGCGGGGGTTGATCTCGATCACTACGATCCGGTCGCTGACCGGGTCATGGGCAAACTGTACATTAGTCCCGCCGATCACCTGAACGGACTCGACGATCTTGTAGGCCTGTTCCTGGAGGCGGGCCTGGCATTCCTTTGAGATGGTCAGCATGGGAGCCGAACAGAAGGAATCGCCGGTGTGGACGCCTAAGGGGTCGATGTTCTCGATGAAGCAGACTGTGATCATGTTCCCGTCCTGGTCCCGGACCACCTCCAGCTCCAGTTCTTCCCAGCCCAGGATGGATTCCTCCACCAGGACCTGTCCAACCAGACTGGCCGCAAGGCCTCTGGCACAGACCGTCTTTAGCTCCTCCCGGTTATAGACCAGACCGCCGCCTGCACCGCCCATGGTATAGGCGGGACGGAGGACCACCGGATAGCCCAGCTCGTCGGCGATCTTCAGGGCTTCTTCGACACTGTAGGCCACCTCGCTGCGGGCCATCTCGATCCCCAAGGCGTTCATAGCGTTCTTGAACTCGATCCGGTCCTCGCCCCGCTCGATGGCATCCACCTGGACGCCGATCACCTTCACCTGGTACTTGTCCAGGATGCCGGCCTTTGCCAGCTCGGCGCAGAGGTTTAGGCCGGACTGGCCCCCAAGGTTTGGCAGGAGAGCGTCGGGGCGCTCCTTGGCGATGATCTGCTCTAACCGCTCGGTATTTAAAGGTTCGATATAGGTCACATCGGCAGTCTCCGGATCGGTCATGATCGTCGCCGGATTGGAATTGACCAGAACGATCTCATAGCCCAGCTTTTTTAATGCCTTACAGGCCTGGGTGCCGGAATAGTCGAACTCACAAGCCTGGCCGATGACGATCGGGCCGGAGCCGATGATGAGGATCTTGTGGATATCGGTTCGTTTTGGCATAGATTTGTCCCCCTTTGTTTAAACTCATAGCCTCGAAGATAGTGGATAAATGCTAGATGGTAAAAGAAAAACCCCTGTCAAGACAGGGGTCCACTCTGGAGCATATGGGATTCGAACCCACGGCCTCCACACTGCCAGTGTGGCGCGCTCCCAGCTGCGCTAATGCCCCGAACGACTATAGTATAGCATAAAGGTTCTGGTTTGTAAATCATAAAAATAAAAATTTTGGCGGCCCGTTAAGGAAACCGTAAGACAAAGTAAGGGGAATGGCCCTTGCTTTTTTCTCCAGGATCCTTATAATATGGATAGCCAACCGTTTTTTAGGGGAATACTACTCTTTAAGAGAGCGCTAAGAGAAAGCATGCACATGGAATGGAGGAACGTATGGAGCGTTTTATGAAAAAGTGGAGGGCCAAGCTGGGCGCGTTTTTTTGGATCGTCCTGGCGGTCCTTCTGATGGCATTGAACTTAGGGGCACGGACAGTCCATGGGGCTGAGGTGCCGACGGAGCAGGTGACGGTCACGTCCTGCCGGATCGACGGGAGCGATGTGCGGATAGAGGCGGCGAACGCCGGGGCGGTCTCCGGGCCGGATGGACAGTTTTACTTGTTCGAGCTGCAGCCCTATGAGGACGGCATCGGCGCCAGGACGGATCACATAGCAACAGCGCCTAAGGGGGCGTCGGCCTCGTTCACGGTCCCGTTAGGCTTAGGCACATCTGCCAGCCGCTTGTATTCGAAGTTTGTGGTGGCGGTGTGGGATGGGGAGAAGTATGTGGCGGTCAGCCATCCCTCCTATATCACGAACCCGGAGGCAGTGGCAAAAAACCAGAAGGAGTTTAAAACGCCCTTGACGAAGAAAGGGCTTTTGATCGAGACCTCCATGCTGGATGATGCCTTTACGCTTGGGGTAAAGCATGTGATCGTGAACATCCCCTTCCAGGCGATCTTAGGGGAAGGGATCGATTATGTGTATGAAGGGAAGACCTATCATTTTAACAAGACCTTGATGGATGAGTACGACAAGGTGATACGGAGCATGTCCGCCAAAGACCTTCTGGTGACGGCGGTGATCTTGAACAGCTGGAACGATGCCACGCCGGACCTTTACCATCCAGGCACCCAGCAGACGGCAGGAGCGGCGTATTATATGTTCAATGCCTCCACACAGGCCGGGTTTGAGGATATCAAGGCGATCGCCTCCTTTTTAGCGGAGCATTATAACGGGACGGCCAACGGCAAGATCTCCAACTGGATCATCGGCAATGAGCTGAACAACCAGGACGAGTGGAACTATATCGGCCCCATGGATCTGGAGCAGTATGTGAGGGAGTATGAGCGGGCCTTCCGGGTGTTCTATACAGCGATCAGGAGCACCAGCGCCAATGACCGGGTCTATTTTTCCACCGACTATCATTGGAATTACAATGCCAACGGTACGACCAAGTACAACGCGAAGGATTTTATCGAGAGGTTCAATGCCAATGTGCGGGCAGGGGGCCAGATCGACTGGAACCTGGCCTATCATCCCTATTCGGTGCCGCTGACGGAGCCGGAGTTCTGGGACGATCATGCCACAGGGCTGGTGACCCAGTCCGAGGATTCGCCGATCGTGAACATCGCGAACCTCTCGGTGCTGACGGACTTTCTCCAGAAGCCGGAGCTTTTGAACGCCGCAGGGCAGGTGCGCCATGTGATCCTCTCGGAGCAGGGCTATACCTCCACCAGCGCCACCAGGGGAAAATGCGAGGAGCTGCAGGCGGCGGCGATCGCCTATGCTTACTATATCGCTGACAGCAACCCTTATATCGACGCCTTTATCATGAGCCGCCAGGTGGACGCGCCCTCGGAGGCAAAGCTTTCCGCCAGCTTCGGCCTGTATGAGTGCAATATGGACCGGATGGACCGGATCAGTGCCACCCGGATGAAGAAGAGCTATGATGTGTACCGCTATATCGATAAAGGATCCAAGACCCTGGAGGTGACCCAGTTCGCCAAAGAGCTGATCGGGATCGACCACTGGTACGATGTGATCCCGGATTTCAAATGGAGAGGGCTGGAGATGCGGACCCAGAACTGACCGGTAAAGACAGGGCGAGGAGTTGTAAGAGGGGCTGGTCCGGACCAGCAGGACAGTCATGAGAGAGAACAGTCACGAGAGAGAAAGAAGGGGAACGGTCATGGCGGTCAAGGAGAGTATAAGGGAACAGACACGGGAGAAGATCAAGGTACCCAGACAGTATCAGGTCCTGATCTATAATGACGACCATACGCCCATGGATCTTGTGGTGGAGGTGCTGATGCAGATCTTCGATAAGGACGAGGAGAGCGCGGTGGCGCTGATGCTGAGCATCCACAAGGGGAGCTACGCGGTGGCTGGCGTGTATACAAAGGATATCGCCCAGACCAAGGCTGCGGAGGCTGTCCAGTGGGCCAGGGAAGAAGGGTATCCGCTGAAGGTGGAAGCGGTGTGCCAGTAGAGCATCATGCCGGGACTATCGGAGCCCTGCCTGTAGGCAGGAGCTCCAGGATAGCCCCGGCTCTTTTGCGCTCCTATATGTATTTTTGCCGCTCTTATACCATGGCTTTTTTGATCGCGTCCAAGAGCGCATCATAGGACTCAAAAGCAGGGAGATCTGGATGATCGGCTTTGATCTGTTCGGTGCTGCGGAACAAAAAGCCGGCCTTGCTGGCCAAGATCATCCCCAGATCGTTGTAGCTGTCCCCGCTGGCGATGGTGTCGTAACCGATGGACTGGAGCGCCTTTACGGTGGTCAGCTTGGAGTTTTCGATCCGCATCTTAAAGCCGGTGATCTCGCCGTCCGGCGCCACCTCCAGGGAATTACAGAAGATCGTGGGCCAGCCCAGCTTTTTCATCAGCGGGGTAGCGAACTGGGTGAACGTGTCGCTGATGATGATCGTCTGGGTGATGGAGCGCAACTCATCTAAGAATGCTTTGGCCCCGGGAAGGGGATCGATGGTGGCGATGGTCTCCTGGATCTCCTTTAAGCCTAAGTGATGCTCCTTTAAGATGCCGATCCTCCAGTTCATCAGTTTCTCATAATCCGGCTCATCCCGGGTGGTCCGCTTTAATTCCGGGATATGGCTGGCCTCGGCAAAAGCGATCCAGATCTCGGGGACTAACACGCCTTCTAGATCTAAACAGGTGATATACATAGGACATCCCTCCATTTGTAAGATACATCGTGCAGATTAAGTATCGTCAGATGCTGTTATCATTGTATAGAGAAATGGGGGCGATGTCAATGCATTCTACAGTTGGTATACATAAAGTGAGCGGTTGCGCTGTATGGCCTGTTGTGATAAAATGAGAGCGTGACACAAGATCACAAGGAGGTCATTTCCATGACCGGGGAAGTGCATCAGGCAGAGGCCATGGCCGGATGTTGAGATACAAAAAAGAGCAGAGGCGATGAGCAAGCCTCCGCGGAGGGATCGATATGGAGTTCAGCAGGAGCATGCAGAAGGTGATGGAGAGGGCAGTGGGGCTGGCGAGAAAGGAGAGGCACCGCTATTTTATGCCGGAGCATATGCTATATGGATTGACCTATGACGAGGATTTTGCAGAGGGATATGAAGAGGGCGGAGGAGATGTCGAGAAGCTTCGGGCGGATCTCCTCCGCTTTATCAAGGAGCAGGCCGGGGACGTGGGCGAAGGGCCGGGAGCCAGACTGACGGCGGACACGGAGCGGGTGCTGCGCATGGCCGAAGGGCAGGCGCAGGTCAGCAGCCGGTCCCAGGTAGATGTGAACCATCTCCTGGCCGCGCTTTTGGAACTGGAGGACAGCTTTGGCGTATATTATCTGGCAGTCCAGGGCGTGGATACGGTGGAGCTTTTAGGAGAGCTGTCACGAGCCAGCATCGCCAGGGAAAGACCGGACGGTCCGGATGATGTCCATGCGGACGGAGAAGGACTGGAGGACGGGGAAGGACTGGAGGACGAGGAAGGACTTGAGGATAGGGAAGGGCAGCAGGACGGGGCGGACAGCCAGACCAGAGGGAAACGCTGGAAAAGCTATCTGGAGGACATGAACGCCACCTGTATGAGCCAGAACCCGCTGATCGGCCGGGAGGAGGAGCTGGAGAGGACGATCCAGATCCTGTGCCGGAAGGATAAGAACAACGTGCTCCACATCGGGGAGCCGGGGGTAGGGAAAACCGCTCTGGCCTACGGGCTGGCCAGACGGATCGTGGAGGAGCGCGCGCCGCAGCCCCTTTTAGGAGCCAGGATCTACGCGCTGGATCTGGGCGGGCTCCTGGCCGGTACCCAGTACCGCGGCGACTTTGAGAAAAGATTCAAAAAGATCATGGACGGACTTTCCAAGGAGGAAAAACCGATCCTATATATGGATGAGATCCACAATATCGTGGGGGCAGGGGCTGTGAACGGCGGCAGCCTGGATGCGGCAAATCTCCTAAAGCCTTATCTGGCGGCCGGGCATATCCGTTTTATCGGTGCCACCACCTATGAAGAGTATAAAAAGCATTTTTCCGGCAGTAAAAGCCTGGTGCGCCGATTCGGGAACGTAGATATCAAGGAACCCTCAAAGGAGGAGGCGGTGAAGATCCTAAAGGGCCTGCAGCCGGGCTATGAGCGCTTCCACCAGGTGACCTACAAACAGGGGGTCTTGGAGTACGCGGTGGATCTGAGCAGCCGGTTTGTCAATGAGCGCTTTTTGCCGGATAAGGCCATCGATCTGATCGATGAGGCGGGGGCGTACCGTCATCTCCACCCCTTAAAACAGAAGAGCCAGAGGGTGGATAAGAGGCTGATCGAGAAGGTGCTCTCCCAGACCTGCAGCATCCCGCTGCAGACCGTGGAAAAGGGGGATGTGGAGAAGCTGGCTCTTTTGGACGGACAGCTGAAGGCTAAGCTCTTCGGCCAGGACATGGCGATAGGAGAGGTGTGCAACGCGGTGAAGTTTTCTAGGGCTGGCTTGAACGATGAGGACAAGCCGATCGCCAGCTTCCTGTTCGTGGGCGCTACAGGCGTAGGGAAGACGGAGCTGGCCAAGGTGCTGGCATCGGAGCTGGGGATCTCCTTTATCCGGTTCGACATGAGCGAGTACGCAGAAAAGCATGCGGTGGCTAAGCTGATCGGAGCTCCGGCCGGTTATGTGGGCTATGAGGAGGGCGGCCTGCTGACAGAGAAGGTCCGCCGGAGTCCCCATGGGGTCCTGCTGTTGGATGAGATCGAGAAGGCCCATCCGGATATCTTCAATGTGCTTTTGCAGGTGATGGACCACGGGACCCTGACGGATAACCAGGGACGGCAGGCAGACTTTCGCAACATCATCCTGATCATGACCTCCAATGCGGGGGCCAGACAGGTGGGGAAGAGCCGGATCGGATTCGGCAGCGGAAAGGCGGATAGGAGCGCATTGGCCGAGGCTGTGGATAAGACCTTTCAGCCGGAATTTCGCAACCGTCTGAGCCGGATCGTGTTCTTTAACAGCATGGACGAGGAGATGGCTCTGAAGATCACGGAGAAAAAGCTTTCGGAGCTGGCGGATAAGCTGGCCGGGCGGCAGGTAGAGTTTTCTGTATCGCCGGAGGCAAAGGCGTATGTGTGTAAAGCCGGGATCACCCAAGAGTACGGCGCAAGGGAGATCGACCGGGTGATCTCCGGGGAGGTAAAGCCCCTTTTGGTGGAGCTACTGCTCTTTGGAAGGCTGAAAAAGGGAGGGAACTGTCGGCTTAAGGTGCAGGACGGAAAGCTGGCGCTGCTGTGAGAGAGGAGCCTGATCCTGCGGGAAAAGGGCTGTTATCGCGGCTGAACGGAGGTGGGTGTGAGCCGTAACGCATGGGGAAAGGCTCGATGGGATCCATGGGAGAGATACAGACCGGGATCGGGAAAAGAGATAGAACGAGATACGGAGGAAAAGATGGCAAGGGAAAAAAGGGGAAGACAGTTGACCGGCTATGTGCCGGATCATGTGGTATTTGACTTAGAGACCACGGGCTTGAACCCGCTGGAGGACCAGATCATCGAGATATCGGCGGTGAAGGTGGAGAAGGGAGAGGTGTGCGGCACGTTTTCCACACTAGTGGATCCGGGACGACCGATCCCCAGGGCAGCGTCCAAGGTCAACGGGATCACTGACGAGATGGTGGCAGGAGCGCCGACAATGGAGAAAGCCATGGAGCAGTTCCTGGCCTTTATCGGTCCTGCGGTGCTGGTGGGCCATAACATCCACTGCTTCGATATGAAATTCCTGTACCAGGCCATTTGTGCGGGGATGGGAAAGGCTCTGCCCAATGACTATATCGACACCCTGCCCATGGCCAGAGCCTGCCTGCCCCGGCTCCGCCGTCATCGCCTTACCGATCTGGCGGCGCATTTTTACATCAGCACAGAAGGCGCCCATCGGGCTTTGAACGACTGTATGATGAACGAAAAGTGCTATGCAGAGATGGGGAAGCAGATGGCAGAGGTATCTGCAGAGGCAGGTGCGGCGGCCCCACCTGCAGTTCCTGCAACAGTCGGTTCTGTGCGCTCCGGAAAGAGCGCCGGTCAGTGTCCCAGATGCGGCAAAGAGCTGGTAAGGAGAAATGGGAGATATGGTCCCTTTTTAGGCTGTGGGAGTTTCCCGTCCTGCCGATATACACAAGCTCTATAAAAATGTCAGAGATCTGTAAGAAAAAAGTCGCACATCTGTTAACAATATCTGCTAAGATAGCCTATATCTGGATAGAAAGACGGAGGCGTTAACGATGAACGGGAAAAGGACAAAATGGAAGATCGCAGTGATCGCGGTGGCGGTCCTTGCAGCAGTGAACGTACTGATCGCGGCAGGCGGGGATGACTATCTCAGCAACTTTGCCAGTGGTGTGAGGATGCATGGCAGATGGATCGCAGATGATGTGAAATGGAAGTTTAAAAAGGATTCCAGTGAGTATGCGGCGAATAGCTGGGGCTATATCAACGGCCAGCTCTATTACTTTGACTCCCAGGGCCATATGGTGACCGGCTGGCGGCAGATCAACGGCCAGTGGTATTATTTCGATCCGGCCAGGGACAGCGGAGAGGGAAAGATGCGGATCGGCTGGATAAAGGATCCCTCCTATGATGCCTGGTTCTACTTAAATGAAAATGGCATGATGGTGGCGGACTGGCGGCAGATCGGAAATGACTGGTATTATTTCCATCCTGTCTCAGATGGCAGGAAGGGGGTCATGGAGACCGGATGGAAGTCGGCCGGCGGCGAGTGGTATTATCTGGATCCATCCAGCGGGAGCAACGAAGGGAAGATGCGGACAGGCTGGATACTAGACCCCTCGTACAATGCATGGTTCTACTGTGATGCCAGCGGCAAGATGCTGACCGGCTGGCAGCAGATCAACGGAAAATGGTATTATCTGAATCCGGTATCGGACGGCACCAGAGGCGCGATGGCGGCGAACACCTATGTAGATGGCTATTATGTAGGGGCTGATGGGGCCTGGGTGACTTCTTAGATCCGGCATCCATGCGCACGGCAGTGTAAAGGATGACGATCCTGGCAGGGCCAGGTACATCGGCGGTCTGCAGATGACAAAGAGATGGGGCCGGCACAAGATCTTGTGCCGGCCCCATCTCTATCTTTGCCCATGTCTGAGGTGCAGAGCTTATAAGAACACATATTTCAGTACAAACAGCACGGCAAGGATATACATCAGCAGGCTGATCTTCTTATCCTTCGCTTTCCCGGAGGCCAGGTGGATGACCACATAGGAGATGACGCCCATGGCGATGCCTTCGGAGATGCTGTACATGAAGGGCATGGCGATCAGGCAGATGTAGGCGGGGATCGCCTCGGTGTAGTCATGGAGATCCACCTTTAAGATCGAGGTCACCATCAAAAATCCCACCATGATCAGAGCCGGTGCGGTGGCAAAGGACGGGATCGCCAGGAAGATCGGGGAGAGGAACAGGGAAAGCCCAAAGAGAAGGGCGGATACCACTGCCGTCAGGCCGGTCCGTCCGCCTGCCGCCACGCCGGAGGCGCTCTCCACAAAGGTGGTGGTAGTGGATGTACCGAACACAGCGCCCACGGAGGTGCCCACCGCATCCGCCAGAAGGGCGCTGCGGATCTTAGGCAGCTTTCCGTCCTTATCCAGCATGTCTGCCTTGGAAGCCACGCCGATCAAGGTCCCTAAGGTGTCGAACATGTCCACAAAAAGGAAAGCGAGCATGACCGTGATAAAGTTAAAGGACATAAGGCTGCTGAAATCCAGCTTGAGGAAGGTGGGAGCCATGCTGGGTACGCCAAGGCCTGTGGAAAAGTCTGGGAGCACGCTGGACATCCCAAGCTCTGCATCCGGCACATACAGCCCGGTCAGCTCGCAGACGATCCCCAGGACCCAGGTGAGCAGGATGCCCCAGAGGATGCCGCCTTTTACGTTCTTGACCAGCAGGATGGCGGTGACCAGGATGCCGATCAGCGCCAGCAGCACGGTGATCCCCTCCGAGGGGAATGTGCCGGCGTCCAGGCTGCTCTTAAAGGGATAAAAGGAGACTAAAGTGGCACTGTCCACCACGATCTTGGCATTTTGCAGGCCGATAAAAGCGATGAACAGGCCGATGCCTGCGGATACGGCATGCTTTAGGTTCATGGGGATCGCGTTGAAGATCGCTTCGCGCACATTGGTGAGAGACAGGATGATGAAGAGGATGCCTTCTACAAATACGGCGGCCAGGGCCATCTCCCAGGAGTAACCCATCTGAAGGACCACCGTGTAGGCAAAATATACGTTCAGACCCATACCGGGTGCCAGGACGAAGGGATAGTCAGCTAGTCCGGCCATCAAAAGGGTGGCCACGAGAGACGCCAGCGCGGTGGCGGTAAATACAGCCCCCCGGTCCATACCTGCTGCACTTAAGATGTTGGGATTGACCGCCAGGATATAAGCCATGGTCATGAAGGTGGTGATGCCGGCGATCACCTCGGTCTTCACATCCGTGTGACGTTCGGAAAGGCGGAAGGCCCGTTCCAATACACCTTGTTTCGTTTGGTTTTTCATATGTATACCTCCTTGGTATCTGGCGCCGCAGCGCTGTTGCAGAAGCCTGCTTGGTCTGGAAAGATCCTGCCAAGTGTCCTTATTATACTCTATGCGGCGAAAAAAGGAAAGCGCTTGCTTCTTTTCCCGGATCAAGGTATAATTTCGACAGAGATATCAAAGGGGGCGTGGTATGGGGCTTTTCAGTAAACGAGAAAAAGTAAGACAGCGGAAAGAGGGAACGGAGCTGGCCGGACATCAGCCCAGGGAGCTGGTGGAGGTAGAGGACCGCAGGAATGAGGGCAGACTCTGCTTCAGCCGTTTGGAAGCACAGTTTTTGATGCAGAACCGGGGCGTGGTGCTCAAGCTGTATATAGAAAATTTCAAGCACATGAACAATATGTTCGGCTTTGAGTATTGTGATACGCTGCTGGAAAAGATCATGGACTATATGGAAAAGAAGACTGGCTGCACGGTCTACCGTTATGTTGGGGTCGAGTTCATCGTCATCCTGCGGAACCGGACCATGAAGGATGCGGTCCGGATCGCGGAGGAACTGCTGGAACGGTTCAACCGGAATTGGTTGATCGGGGATACGGACTGCATCTGTACAGCCCAGATCGCGCTGTGCGCCTATCCTGGCCACGTCTCCAATGCGGCGGAGATGCTGAAATGCTTAGATATGGCAGCCTCGCAGGCAGCGGAGCTGGGGGGCAACCAGTATGCGGTCTATGACCAGGCGCTGCACACCCAGTTCGTGCGCCAGCAGGCGATCGCAAAGTATCTGGGGACCGCGATCGCCAGGGATGAGGTGGAGATCAGTTACCGGCCGGCCTACAACCGAAAGCTGCAGAAGTTCACCCGGGCCGGGTTCATCATGCGTATCTTTATCGAAAATGTGGGTATGGTCAGCAGTGGGGAATATCTGGCGATCGCCGAGGATACCGGCCAGATCCGCCAGGTGGAGTACTATGCCCTGGATAAGGTGGCGGCATTGATCGCCCGCCTTATGAAAGCGGGCGTGGAGTTTGCTTCAATCTCCCTGCCATTGTCCCCGGTGCTGTTCTTGCAGCGGGATCTCCTCCAGGAGGTGACCCGGGTGCTGGATAAGTATCAGATCCCGCCCAAAAAGCTGGCGGTCGAGATCGATGAATATGCGGCGGACCATTCCTATGTCAATATCGCCGCCACATTGCAGCATCTTTCCTGGCTTGGTGTGGAGGTGATCTTGACGAATTTTGGATCCGGCGGCACAGGGCTGATGAAGATCTTCGATCTTCCGGTGGATACGGTGAAGCTCAGCCGGATGTTCATCTGGCAATTGGAAAACAACCCCAGATCTGCCCCGGTCAATGCCGGTCTGGTGCAGATCGCCAAAAAGATGGATAAGAACGTGATCGCGGAAGGTGTGGAGACCCAGAGGCAGAGGGAGTGCTTAGACCGATTCGGCTGCGATCTGCAGCAAGGGCCCTTCTATACGCCGGTCATGCCGGAGAGCGAACTGATCACCCTGCTGGGCGCATCCCCGGAGAACCTGCGCCGGTTTGAATGGCATGAGCAGGGATATGACCGGAAGGGAGCGCGCCGATAGCGCCTGCGATTGCCCGCGATAAGGGCTGTGCCGGCTGGATGCAAGATCAAATGGACTGTCTGTGATAGAAGGAGATGGATAGATATGCCGGATGCGTCAAAGATCGACCTGTTTGAGAGGACCCCCATACCCAGAGCGGTGGCAAAGCTGGCGATCCCCACGATCATCAGCTCCCTGGTGATGGTGATCTACAACCTGGCGGACACCTATTTTGTGGGGATGGTGAACGATCCGATCCAGAACGCTGCGGTCACGCTGGCTGCACCGGTCCTGTTGGCCTTCAATGCGGTCAACAACCTTTTTGGGGTAGGGACCTCCAGCATGATGAGCCGCGCTCTGGGAAGAAAAGAATTTGATATGGTCAGGCGCAGCTCGGCCTTCGGTTTTTACTGCGCTCTGTCCGGCGGGGCCTTGCTGGCCCTCCTCTGCACGGTGCTCAAAGATCCTCTGCTGGTCTTGCTGGGCGCGGATGCGGAGACGACAGCGGCCACGGCAGCCTATATGAAGTGGACGGTCAGCTTCGGCGCCGTGCCGGCGATCATGAACGTGGTGATGGCCTATATGGTCCGGTCAGAAGGGGCGGCCCTCCATGCCAGTCTCGGCACCATGAGCGGCTGTCTGCTAAACATCGTCCTAGATCCGATCTTTATCCTGCCCTGGGGCTTAGGGATGGGAGCGGAAGGGGCCGGGCTGGCCACCTTTTTATCCAACTGTGTGGCCTGCTGCTATTTCCTGATCCTTTTTCATGTCAAACGGAAGAGCAGCTATATCTGCATCCATCCAAAAAAGCTCTCTTGGCAGCCTGCGATCGTCTTAGGGATATGCGGTGTGGGGATCCCGGCTTCGATCCAGAACCTGTTAAATGTGACCGGTATGACCATCCTGAACAATTTTACCTCCTCCTTTGGGACGGACGCGGTGGCAGCTATGGGGATCTCCCAGAAGGTGTACATGATCCCCATGTACATCGCCATGGGGATCTCCCAAGGGATCATGCCGCTGATCAGCTATACCTATTCCAGCCGCAACCATGAGCGGATGAAGGGGACCATCTTCTTTTCAGCCAAGGCCTCCTTGAGCTTCATCACTCTGACCAGCTTGCTCTACTATGTGTTCGCCGGGCAGGTGATCGCCTTGTTCATGCAGAATGCCAGCATCATCGCCTACGGGACCCGTTTTTTGCAAGGCTTCTGTTTAGGCATCCCCTTCCTGTGCATGGATTTTCTGGCGGTAGGCGTGTTCCAGGCGGTGGGCATGGGGCGGGAGGCGTTTATCTTTGCGATCATGCGGAAGATCATCCTGGAGATCCCGGCGCTCTATGTGCTGAACTACTTCTTCCCACTGTACGGTCTGGCCTATGCTCAGTTCACCGCGGAGGTGGTGCTGGCCATAGCGGCGGTCTGTGTATTGGGGCGGCTGTTCAAACGGCTGGAGCGGGCATCCTGATCAGGCCGCGAGCTGTTTTTTTCCCAGCTCCCGCCATACAGTGCAGAGCATGGTGCCGTAGCAGGCCAGTCCGCCGATGAAGTTGGAGATGGGTTCGGCCATAAAGATGCCGTCGGTGCCTAAGCCGAACAGGTTTGGCAAGATCAAGATCAGCGGGCTCACGATCACGATCTTCCGGAAGATGGAGAAGAACACAGCCTCTTTTGATCTCCCCAGCGCGGTGAACGTGGATTGGCCGGCAAACTGTAAGGACATCATGAAGAAGCCGAAATAGTAGATCTGCATGGCCGGGATGCCCGCCGCGATCAGATCCGCGTCCTGGTTGAAGATCCGGATAAAGGATCCCGGAAAGCCATGGACCATGCTCCAGGCCAGAAGAGTGTAGCCGATGGAGACTGCCGATATGAACCGGATCGCTTTTTTGACCCGCCCGTATTCCCCGGCGCCGTAATTGAACCCCATGACCGGCTGTGCGCTCTGGGTAAGCCCCTGGACCGGGAGGGAGACGATCTCCCGGACGGAATTGATCACGGTCATGATCCCTACATATAAGTCGCCTCCGAAGCGGGAAAGGCTCACATTGTACAGGATCTGGACCGTACTGTTGGTGATCGACATGGTAAAGCCGGATAAGCCCAGCCCGACGATCGCCAGGACCCGTTCCCGTTTTAACCGGAAGGCTTGCTTTTTCAGTTTCAGGATCGCCTTGTCACTGGTCAGGAAGCGGACGATCCACAGGGCGGACAGCCCCTGGGAGATGATCGTGGCCCAGGCAGCGCCCTGGACGCCCAGCTTTAGGACAAAGATGAAGATCGGGTCCAGGATGATATTGGAGATGGCGCCTAAGAGCACGGTCAGCATCCCGATCAGGCCAAAGCCCTGGGAGTTGATGAAGCTGTTCATCCCTAATCCGATCATGACGAAAAGGCTGCCCAGAAGGTAGATGGTCACATAGCTTTCCGCGTAGGGAAGGGTCTGCTCCGATGCCCCGAACAGATACAGCATGGGCCGCTTAAAGACGAGCCCCAGGACGGTCAGGATAAGGCCGCAGAGGAACATCAGGATGAAGGAATTTCCCATGATCGCCTCGGCCTCCTTATCATCCCCCCGCCCTCTCTCGATGGAGCATAAGGGCGCGCCGCCCATGCCGAACAGATTGGCGAAGGCCATCACCATGGAGATGATCGGCAGACAGAGGCCTAAGCCGGTGAGGGCCATGGTGGCGTTCTCCGGGATCCGGCCGATGAAGATCCGGTCAACGATATTGTACAGCACGTTGATCAGCTGGGCCAAGGTCATGGGGAGAGCTAAGCGGAGGATGTTCTGTATCACACTCCCTTTTGAAAAATCATTTTTATCGTTTGTATGTGACAAGATCGACATGGGTCACGACCCCTTTCTTTAATTTATATCTTCTCTTTTTGGAGTCCTGAGCGCAGAGCCTCAGGGCTTTTTTCATGGCGTTCACAGCGGCCCTTTATCCCACTATAACACAGATCTTAGCGGATGTCACCCTGTCTGCCGTTCCGGGGCAGATGGAGCCCTGGCTGTGGATAGTGACCGGCTGTGAAAAGGGTCGTCGGTCCTGTTTCACAGACAGATCACATTTTAGCCCCAAAAACAACACAGATCTTCAGTATCCTATAAAAGCGATGACCGATAGAAAAATTTTGGAAAAGGAGGGATGGCATGGCACAGGAGGTGTTCCGGCGATATGAGAAGAAATACCTGCTGTCCAAGGACCAGTACCGCCAGCTCATGATACGGTTTGGCGGGATAATGGAGCTGGATCAGTATGGGCGGCATAGGATCGGGAATATCTATCTGGATACTCCGGACTATCGGCTGATCCGGACATCTTTAGAGAAACCGGTCTATAAAGAAAAGGTCAGACTGCGTGGGTATGGGGACTTTTGGGATAGAGAGGAAGAGGGCCGGGTGTTTTTGGAAGTGAAGAAAAAATATGAGCATGTGGTCTATAAGCGGCGGATCGAGATGGGGTATGCGGAGGCCAGGCGGTATCTTTATGAGGGGATCCGGCCGGACAGACAGGATCAGATCTTTCTGGAGCTGGATCATTGCATAAGGCAGTATGGGTTAAAGCCGATGGCATATATCGGTTATGAGCGGATGGCCTATACCTTTACCAAGATCTCAGATCTGCGGGTGACCTTTGACCGGGATATCCTGGGACGGGGCAGGGATCTGGAGCTTACCTGTGGGGCGTATGGGAATGCTCTTTTAGAGCCGGGGCAGGTGCTGATGGAGATCAAGGTCCCCGGGGCGGTCCCTCTTTGGATGAGCCAGACCTTCAGTGAGCTGGAGATCTTCCCGGTCTCCTATTCAAAGTACGGCCGGTTTTATCGCGGCAGGAAGATGGAAGAGATCTGTGACAGGCGAGGCGCTGCAGGTGATGCCGGGAACGGGCGCAGAGATGAAAAAGAAAGCGCTGCCTGAGACAGGGGCAGCCTGAGGATAGAAATGAGGAGGAAAGACTATGCTCGCGAGTATGCCAGATCATGTATTAAACAGTATATTGAACGAAACGCCGTCGGCGATCACCATGTTCCACTTGGTGGTATGTACATTGTGTTCGATCGGTCTTGGCGGCTGCCTGGCAGCGCTGCACCAGTATAAAAATACCAGCAGCCGCAGCTTTCTCCTGTCGTTGGTGCTCCTGCCGGTGATCGTGCAGGTGGTGATCATGCTGGTCAATGGAAATCTGGGCGTAGGGGTCGCGGTCATGGGCGCATTTAGCCTGATCCGTTTCCGTTCTATGCAGGGGAACGCCAGAGAGATCGCCAGTGTTTTTCTGGCCATGGCGATCGGGCTGGCAAACGGGATGGGCTACATCGGGGTCGCGATGTTTTTAGTGGGTGTGGTCGCCTTGATCACATGGTCCTTTATCGGCCTTTCGGTCCCGGATGCCCAGCTGCTGGCAAGAGAATTGAAGATCACGATCCCGGAGGATCTGGACTACAGCGGGATATTTGATGACATATTTGAGCAGTTTACCAGGAAGTCAGAGCTGGTCCGGGTAAAGACCGTGGATATGGGCAGTCTTTATGAGCTGGATCATCGGATCGAGTTAAAGCGCCAGGAGGAGGAGAAGCAGATGTTAGATCTGATCCGGTGCCGGAACGGGAACCTGACGATCGTCTGCGGAAGAAAGGGGGAGCAGGGAGAAATGCTCTAACGGGCTGTCTGCAGGAGCGAGGCGGCGTGATATTTCATTTGATAGGACACAAGGAGGGCATCAGAAGGATGAGAAAACGGGTTTGGAAACGGATAGCGGCGGCAGCCGTGACGGGGGCGCTGCTCCTGCAGACCGCAGGCTGCGGCAACGCGGAAAAAGCGGCCGATGGGTCAGATCTGGCAGAGGCGCCGGGGGATACACGGCCCGGGGAAGCGGGCGGTGGGGGAACGGGGGCGGCAGGTCAGGAAAAGGATGGAGATGAGACAGAGCGGGCGGAGCCGGAAGGGAACGGGCTGACCGCTGCGTATGACCAGGCAGAGCTGGAGGAAGACTGGGAGGAGGAAGGCGCGGTCATCTTGACCTGTTTTGGGACAACGGCCCAGATCCAGGGGAGCGGAGCGGTCGAGGAGGAGGGGATGGTGCGGATCACCCGCCCAGGTACCTACATACTCCGGGGCGATTATCAGGGACAGATCTGTGTGGATGCAAAGAAGGAAGATGAGGTGCGGCTCATCTTCGACCAGTTCAGCATCACTTGTCCGGACTCCGCACCGATCTATGGACTGCAGAGCAAGAGGATCATCCTGACCCTGGCGGAGGGGACTGAGAATCGGGTCGCTGACGGCAGCGCATACGTTTATCCATCTGCTGATGAGGATGAGCCGGATGCGGCGATCTTCAGCAAGGACGATCTGACGATCAACGGGTCAGGTAAGCTAAAGGTCCAGGGGAACTATGGCAACGGGATCTTCAGCAAGGACGACCTTACGGTCATCTCCGGGGAGATCTGGGTAACGGCAGTAAAGGACGGGATAAAAGGCAAGGATTCTGTGTCCATCCAAGACGGCATGATCCGGGTGGAGAGCGGGGAGGATGGGATCAAGGCCAGCAATGATCAGGATGCCGAAAAGGGCTATGTGATCGTGGAGGGCGGCGATATCCAGATCTCTGCTGGTGATGACGGGATCCACGCAGAGACCTGGCTGACGATCCATGACGGGACGATCTTCATCGACGAGAGCTATGAAGGGCTGGAGGGGATGAAGATCGATATCAACGGCGGATCGATCCAGGTGACTTCTATCGACGACGGGATCAATGGCGCGGGAACGGAAGATGCCCAGGGGATCTATGTACGGATGACCGGCGGAGAGATCTGGGTGGACTCCGGCGCAGACGGGATCGATTCCAACGGGGATGTGTATGTCCATGGCGGGACCGTCTACATCAACGGCCCGGTGAGCGGCGGTGACGGAGCCTTGGACTATGACGGGAGAGCGCTGATCAGCGGCGGGACTTTTTTGGCAGCCGGGAGCGCCAGGATGATGCAGGCCTTTTCGGAGTCTTCCTCCCAGCGGATGCTGCTGGTAAGCTATGGCCAGAGCCAGGCAGGTGGGACAGAGGTCACTCTGCGCACCGGGCAGGGAGAGGAGATCGTTAGCTGGAGCCCGGCAAAAGATTTTGAATGTATCCTGATCAGCCTGGCAGAGCTGGAAGAAGGCGGCGTTTATACATTGCAGACCGGAGAGGAGGGACAGGAGATCACAGTGGAAGGCATCCTGACCCAGGTCGGGGAGAGAGCCGGAGGCCGGGGGGGCCAAGAGGGACAGGGCGCTCCCGGCGGACCTGGCAGAGACGGGGCAGAAGGAGCAGGACCGCAGAAAGGAGGGGCAGGAGAAGAAAGGCCCAGGCTGCCGGAAGGAGAGACGGGAGAAGAAAGGCCAAAGCTGCCGGAAGGAGAGGTGGGAGAAGAAAGGCCCGGGCTGCCGGAAGGAGAGGCGGGAGAAGAAAGGCCCAGGCTGCCGGAAGGAGAGGCGGGGTAAGAAAGGCTAAAACGGCCGGAGTGAGAGGCTGGGGAGAAAAAGCCAGAACCGCCGGAAGATAGAGGCGGGGCAGGAGGATCGAGGGGATCAAGAGGAGGTGACAAAGCAAAAGATCCAGACCGCTCCCAGACATAAAGACGTTCAGCAAGCGAAAAAAGCATCATCCCATCCTATGTATCGTTAGACAGGATACGGTTAGGACGGGATGATGCTTTTTGAGACGGAGCAAAGGGAGCTTTGCAGCCGTAAAGCGTAAGGACCATGCTCTGGCAGGACATGCAGGTCGGCGATGCGAAAGCGTCTGCTCAAGCCTCGATCTTTCGGATCAGATCGACCATCTCGATCGCGCCTAAGGCGCAGTCATAGCCTTTATTGCCGGCTTTTGTGCCTGCGCGTTCGATGGCCTGCTCGATGTTCTCCGTGGTAAGGACGCCGAACATCACAGGGATATCGCTGGATAAGGAAATGGAGGCGATCCCCTTGGAGACCTCGCTGCAGACGTAGTCATAGTGGCTGGTGCTGCCCCTGATCACAGCGCCTAAGCAGATCACGGCATCGTACTTGCCGCTCTTTGCCATCTTGGAGGCGATCAGCGGGATCTCAAACGCGCCGGGGACCCATGCCACATGGATGTCTTCCTCCTTCACGTCATGCCGGGTAAGGCCGTCGATCGCGCCGCTCACCAGCTTAGAGGTGATGAATTCATTGAAACGGGCGGCCACGATGCCGATTTTGATCTCTTTTGCTACCAGGTTTCCTTCAAAGGTTTTCATGATGATAAGATCTCCTTTCATTTTACGGATCGATGTTGACTAGTTATAATAGAGGATATGCCCCATCTTCTTCTGCTTGGTCTTCAGATAGAACAAGTCCTCCGCAGTGGCATCCATCTGGATAGGGACCCGCTCCACGATCTGCATGCCGAGATCGGCCAGCTGGTAGATCTTGTCCGGATTATTGGTCAGGAGCCGCAGGGTCTTGACCCCTAAGTCCCGCAGGATCTGGGCGCCGATATGATATTCCCGCTGATCGCCGGCGAAGCCTAAGGCCAGGTTGGCCTCCAGAGTGTCCATTCCCTTTTCCTGGAGCTCGTAGGCGCGGAGCTTATTGATCAGACCGATGCCCCGTCCCTCCTGGCGCATGTAGAGCAGGATGCCTCGTCCCTCCTTTTCGATGTTTGTCATAGCGGCGGCGAACTGCTGGCCGCAGTCGCAGCGAAGGGAACCGAAGGTGTCGCCGGTCAGGCATTCGGAATGGACCCGGCAGAGCACCCGCTTTCCGTCCCCGATATCGCCTTTTACCAGAGCCACATGGTGCTCGCCGCTTACACGGTCCACATAGCCGTAGGCCATGAACTGGCCGTATTTTGTAGGCATCTTAGTGGCGGTGATCTGGTCCACCAGTTTTTCGTGGCGCTTCCGATAGGTCTGCAGATCCTTGATGGTGATGAAGGTCAGGCCCCATCGTTCTGCCATCAAGATCAGCTCCGGCGTGCGCATCATGGTCCCGTCCTCCCGCATGATTTCGCAGCAAAGTCCGCATTCCTTTAAGCCGGCCAGCCGCATCAGGTCCACGGTGGCCTCTGTGTGGCCGTTCCGCTCCAGGACGCCGTTTTTCTTAGCCAGCAATGGGAACATATGCCCGGGGCGGCGGAAATCCTCCGGCTTTGCCCCGTCCTCCACACATTTTAAGGCGGTGACGGACCGTTCCGCCGCGGAGATCCCGGTGGTGGTGCTCACATGGTCGATGGATACGGTAAAAGCGGTCTCATGGTTATCGGTGTTGCAGGTCACCATCTGGGGGATCTTCAGCCGGCTCACATATCTTTCCGACATGGGCATGCAGATCAGCCCTTTGCCGTGGGTGGCCATAAAATTGACGTTTTCTGTGGTGGCATGTTGGGCGGCACAGATCAGATCCCCTTCATTTTCACGGTCCGGGTCGTCGGTCACCAGGATGATCTTGCCATCCCGGAGGTCGTTCAGTGCCTGCTCGATGGTGCTGAATGTAAACATAGATATCTCCTCCTTTTTGTCTGTTAAAAACCATGCCGGGAGAGGAACTTTAGGGTGATGCCCTGGCGTTCTTCTTGGTTGTCGTCATTGTGCCGGCCGCCGGCTTTTTGGTCTTCCCGCACAGCGGCACCATACAGGGGACTGGGCGCAAGATCCTTTGCCGGATCGCCCGGCAGAGCAGCTTGGCCGGAGCGGGGACAGACGAAACGCTCCACATATTTTCCGATGATGTCCGTCTCCAGGTTCACCAGGTCTCCGGCCTGCCGCTGGTGCAGGGTGGTCATGGCCACCGTGTGGGGGATGGCGGAGATGGAGAAGGAGAGGGCGTCCACTTTAGCCACGGTCAGGCTGATCCCGTCGATAGCGATGGATCCTTTTTCCACCACATAGCGCAGGATGGACGGGCTGGTGCGGATCGTGTACCAGATGGCATTGTCATCCCGACAGATCGTTTGGATCGTCCCGGTGCCGTCCACATGACCGGAGACGATATGTCCGCCGAAGCGGCTGCCCGCAGCCATGGCCCGCTCCAGGTTCACATGGCTCCCAGGTCTGGCTCTGGCCAGAGAGGAGCGGTCCAGGGTCTCGTGCATCACGTCGGCGGTGAAGCCCTGGCGGTGGAAGGAGGTGACAGTCAGGCAGATGCCGTTGACGGCGATGCTGTCGCCTATCTTTATATCACTGGGGATGAGGGAGGCCTGGATGTGGAGGATGGCAGAGGCTGGTTTTCTTTGGATCTGCCGGATCGTCCCCACTTCTTCAATGATCCCGGTAAACATATGGACGCACCTCACTTTCATTTTGGCAGGCATTTTTACACACCGTGCTTTCGATCAGGATATCTTCTCCTAATGTGGAGATCTTGCTCATGTGCAGAGAGACCCCCAGATCCGGGTGAGGAAAGCCGGAGCCGCCTACAGGGGACTTGGCTGTAAGGCCGCCCAATAGCTTGGGCGCGATATAGGCCAGCACTTTGTCTACGATCTGGCTTTCCAGAGCGGACCAGTTTAAGGTCATGCCCCCTTCTAAAAGGATGCTGTCGATCCCCATGGCGCCGAGCCGGTCCATCAGTACCGCCAGATCCAGGTGTCCGTTCTGTTTTGGGAGGCAGAGGACCTGGCAGCCAGCTCTGCGGCAGGCTTCGATTTTTTCCCGGATGTCCTGAGCTAGATCGTCTGCTCCGGGTTTTGAAGGACCGGCTTTTTCCGGTCCGGTCCCGGCCAGAGTCTTTTGGCTGTCTGCCCCGGCCGGGAGAGCCTCTTTTGCACAGCAGGTGGCGATGATCGTGGGAACGGTCCCGGCTGTCTGGACGATCTGGGAGGAGAGGGGGATCTGCAGGTGGGTGTCACAGATGATCCGGATGGGATCACGGCCGCCCTCCATACGGCAGGTGAGCAGAGGGTCGTCTGCCAGCACGGTCCCGATCCCTACTAAGATCCCTCGATAACGATGGCGAAGGGTCTGCACATGGGCCCGGGCTGCCTCCCCGGTGATCCATTTGGAAGCGCCGGTGTAGGCGGCGATCTTCCCGTCCATGGTCATAGCGTATTTCATGACCACATAAGGGCGCTTTGTGCGGATGTAGTGGAAGAACACTTCATTTAAAGCCTCACAGTCCTTTTCCAGGACATGTTCGGTGACGGATATGCCGTGATCGCGCAGGATCTGGATCCCTTTTTTGGCTACCAGAGGATTGGGGTCGCCGGAGCCCACCACCACCCGGGCGATCTTCGCGGCCAGGATCGCGTCGGTACAGGGGGGCTGCTTGCCCTGGTGGCAGCAGGGTTCTAAGGTAACGTAGAGCGTGCTCCCCTTTGGATCTTCTGTGCAGGCGGCCAGGGCGTTTCGCTCGGCGTGGAGCTCCCCATACCTTGCATGGTAACCCTGGCCGATGATCCGGCCATCCTTTACCAGCAGTGCGCCGACCATAGGATTAGGCGCCGTCCATCCCAGGCCTTTTTTGGCAAGCTCTAAGGCGAGCTTCATGTATTTTTGATCGTCCATCGCAGAGGTCCTCCTTTTTCTGGTTTAAGATGGATCATCCGGCTTCTATACGAGTTCTTTAAACAAAAAGAAAAAGCCTTAAACAAATGGGTTCAAGGCTTAGTGCTGCTGAAAAGGTCCGATAAGGACCGGTCCATCCGGACAAGGATCCGCCAAACAAAAAGCTCTGAAATGGAAAACCATCTCAGAGCGTTGGCGTTTGCTTGTGCCGGAACAGGAAAAAGGACCTGTTCTCTGCTGCTGTTCTCTTCTTTCATCCAGACTGTACTGTCGGCTCCGGGATCAAACCGGATCATGCCTTGCGGCTCGTGGGCTATACCACCGGTAGGGACTCGCACCCTGCCCTGAAGATCTTTGTTTTGTTGAGGATAGTATAATGCGGATCTGCGGTCATGTCAAGAAAAATCTTCAGCAGATCATCCGTACCCTCTTGACACCATCTTTAAGGAGTGATAATATAAACACATGAACATTCATTCATATGAAAATATGTCCAAATAAAATGCGAAGGGAGGATGAGCCTTTGGCGGTCCATGATGTGGAATGCTGTGATATCTATCAGATCCATGAGGATCTGGTGCAGGCCGTGAACGAGAAGATGCCGGAAGAAGATAAGCTGTATGATCTGGCGGAGCTTTTTAAGGTTTTCGGGGATTCGACCAGGATCCGGATCTTATATGTGCTGTTTGAAGCGGAGCTGTGTGTCTGCGATATCGCCCAGACGTTAAATATGACCCAGTCGGCGATCTCCCATCAGCTGAAGATCTTAAAGCAGTCCAGGCTGGTGAAGAACCGCAGGGAAGGCAAGCAGGTCTTTTATTCCCTGGCGGACGACCATGTACGGACGATCATCGACCAGGGACGGGAGCATGTGGAGGAGTGACGGTCCGCGGCTGCCGATCGAAACGGGTGCAGGGAGGCTGCGGGAGATCGGGCGGATATAAAAAGAGCAGAGAAAGAGCCTAGAGCAAGGAGGATGACACGATGAAGAAAAAATTTAGATTACAGGACTTAGATTGCGCCAATTGTGCGGCCAAGATGGAGGATGCGATCAAGAAGATCCCCGGCGTCCATGACGCCAGCGTCAGTTTTATGATGCAGAAGATGACCATCGATGCAGAGGACGACCGCTTCGATGCGATCATGGAGCAGGTGAAGGCTTGCTGCGCAAAGGTGGAGCCGGATTGCAAGATCTTGATGTAATGAGGAGGCCTTGGAGTCATGACGGGAAAACAAAAAAAGATGCTGGCTCGCATCATCGTGACGTTTGTATGGTTCATCGGGCTGCTGATCGGAGATAAGAGCGGGGCGTTTCCCTGGATAGGGCAGTTCCCGGCAGGCTTTATCGCCTATCTATTGCCGTATCTCCTGATCGGATATGATATCATCTGGAAGGCGGCGAGAAACATCCGCCACGGCCAGATCTTCGATGAAAATTTCCTGATGATGATCGCCACCTTTGGCGCCTTTGGCGTGGGCGAGTATCTGGAGGCATTGGCGGTCATGCTCTTTTATCAGGTGGGAGAGCTGTTCCAGGATCATGCGGTGAGCCGCTCCCGCCAGTCGATCGCGGATATGATGGATATCTGCCCGGAATTTGCCAATATCGAACAGGACGGACAGCTGGTGCAGGTGGACCCGGATGATGTGGAGCCGGGAGATGTCATCCTGATCCGGGCAGGGGAGAGGATCCCTTTAGACGGCATCGTGGTGGAGGGCACATCCATGATCGATACGGCGGCGCTGACCGGCGAGTCGGTCCCGCGAAAGGCCTCGGCAGGCGATGAGGTCGTCAGCGGCTGCATCAACGGCAGCGGGATGCTGAAGGTGCAGGTGACAAAGGCATTTGAGGATTCCACGGTGTCAAAGATCCTGGAGCTGGTGGAGGATGCGGGGAGCAAGAAGGCGAAGGTGGAGAACTTCATCACGCATTTTGCCCGCTATTATACTCCGGCGGTCACCATAGGGGCAGCCATCCTGGCTGTGGCACCTCCGCTGATCCTGGGAGGGGGATGGGGAGAGTGGATCCAGAGAGCCTGTATCTTTCTGGTGATCTCCTGTCCCTGTGCGCTGGTGATCTCGGTGCCGCTGGGATTTTTCGGCGGGATCGGGGCAGCTTCCCGGATCGGCGTGCTGGTAAAAGGGAGCAATTTTCTAGAGGCGGTGGCGGAGATGACCACCATCGTATTTGATAAGACCGGCACATTGACCAAGGGAGAGTTCAAGGTCACCCAGATCGTGGCCCCGGATGGGGATGAGGAGCGGGTGCTGCGCCTGGCGGCTTATGGCGAGAGCTGTTCCGACCATCCGATCGCAGCGCCGATCAAAGCTGCTTACGGAAAGCCGGTGGAGATCGGGCTGGTGGAGGAAGGGGAGGAGATCTTCGGCCACGGTATCCGGGCCAAGCTGGAAGGGAAGACGGTCCTTGTGGGCAACCGAAAGCTGATGGAACAGATGAAGATCCCCTATGAAGCCTGTGCCGGCACGGGCACGGTGGTGTATGTGGCCTATGACGGAGCCTTTGCCGGCGCGATCGTGATCTCCGACAAGATCAAGGACGGCGCGAAGGACGCGATCCGGGATATGAAGCGGGTGGGTGTAAAGCAGTGCGTCATGCTGACCGGCGACCGGAAGGAGGTGGCCCAGGCCACCGCCAGGGAGCTGGGGCTGGATTCGGTACACGCAGAGCTCCTTCCGGCGGATAAGGTGGACCAGGTGGAAGCGCTCTTAAAACAGCAGCCGCCCGGGGAACGCCTGGCCTTTGTGGGGGATGGGATCAATGACGCCCCTGTGCTGACCAGAGCCGATATCGGGATCGCCATGGGGAGCATGGGATCCGACGCGGCGATCGAGGCGGCGGATGTGGTTCTGATGGACGACGATGTGCAGAAGATCGCACAGGTGGTCAAGATCGCCCGAAAGACCCTTTTGATCGTGAAGCAGAACATCGTCTTTGCCCTGGGGGTCAAGGCATTGGTGCTGCTCTTAGGTGCGTTTGGGGTGGCGAACATGTGGGAAGCCGTGTTCGCAGATGTTGGGGTCTCGGTGATCGCGATCTTGAACGCTATGCGGGCTTTAAAGATCGATCGGCCGGCCTGAGGAAAGACTTGGCTATCGGAAGGATATGCGGTAAGATAGGAGGCAGGATCGATATGCCCATGGACGCTTTTTGTGCGGGCGTCCATGGGCATATCTGGCGTTGTCTTGCTGTTTTGCGGGGAGGGCAGGGAGAACTTGGACGAGAAGGGAGATAGTCGATATGGAGAGGAGATCTGGCAGAGCGGCCGTTTGGGCCGTGGTGCTCGCATTATCTATAGTATGGGGGATCACCGGCTGCGGTGGAGGAGAAAAAGGAGAGGGCAGCGGCACGGATATAGGCGGACAGGCACGAGATGTGAGCGAGGACCAGATCCTGAAGCTGCCGTTGGATGCAGAGGTCTCTACATTGGACCCCCAGGCGGCAGTGGACAGCGCTTCCTTTGAGGTGATCGCCTGCATGATGGAAGGGCTTTACGGAGTAGATGAAAAGGGAGAGATATGCCCTGCGCTGGCGGCGGAGACAAAAAGCGCGCCGGACGGCAGGGGCTACCGCTTCACCCTGCGGGAAGCGGTCTGGTCCGATGGGAGCCAGGTGACGGCGGAGGACTTTGTATACGGCTGGCAGCGGGGGATCGATCCGAAGGAGGGGAATGAAAATGGGCTCCTGTTCAAGGCGGCCGGGATCTTAAACGCGGAAAAGATCCTGGCCGGGGAGCTGGGACCGGAGGCTTTGGGGATCCGTGCGGTCGATGAAAGGACCTTGGAGGTGGAGCTGGAAAGGTCCGTCCCTTACTTTTTATCGATGTTGGCGATGCCGGTATTTTACCCCATGGATCAGGCATTTTTTGAGAGCTGTGAGGAGCGGTATGGAATGCCCTATGGCACATCGCCGGAGACAGTCCTGACCAATGGACCTTTTTGCCTGGAGCGCTATCAGCCCTCCGGCCAGGAGATCGTTTTGGTGAAAGATCCGACCTACTGGCAGGCCGAGCAGGTCCATCTGGAGGCGATCTCCTATCAGGTGGTCAAGGATCCGCAGCAGGCGCTGATGGCGTATGAGAGCGGGGAGCTGGATATGGCGATCCTTTCAGGCGAGCAGGCGGAGCGATATGCGGACTATGAGGAAGCCGCCGTGCTCCCACTGGGCTCTCTCTGGTATATCTCGCCCAACATAAAGGCGGCTGGATTGGAAAATGAGAGCCTGCGGAAGGCTCTTTCCCTGGCGTATGATAAAGAGACCGCGGTGGATCTGGTGATGAGGGATGGCTCTAAGGCGGCTTACGGCGCGGTCCCGTCCGACTTCGTGAAAGGGCCGGACGGCAAGGAGCTTTGGGGAGAGATGGACGGCCAGGCCGGAGAGGACAAGGAGGCGGCCCGGCGCTATCTGGCCCAGGCGAAAAGGGAGCTGGGGCAGGAGGCCTTTACCTTTACCCTGCTGACGGAGGACACCACAGCGGCTCAGGATCTGGGACAGTTTTTGCAGGCGGAGATCCAGACAGCGCTCCCGGGAGTGACCATCCACTTAGAGCCTGTCCCCAAAAAGATGCGCCTGGAGCGGATGAAGCATGGCGAGTATGAGCTGGGGCTTACCCGGTGGGGGGCGGATTACAGCGATCCGGTGGCTTTTCTTGGCATGTGGACCACGGACTCGCCCTTTAACTATGGGAGCTGGTCGGATGGAGCTTACGATCAGATGCTCGAGGCTTCTGGGACAGAGCCGCTGTGCGCGGATCCTTGGGCCAGATGGGAGATCCTCCATCAGGCAGAGGAGATCATATTGGAACAGGCGGCGATATTCCCGGTATGTGAGAAGGCGGTCCGGGTGTTATTAAAGCGAGATGTGCAGGGGGCAGTGTTCCAGGCAGTAGGTGTGAACCGGGTGTGGAAGTACGCCCGAAAGGGAGTGGGAGAGTAGGGCGGCAAAAAGACAGAAGGACAGAGGGATAAGGCAAGCACCTTTTAACAATACGCTCATAGGCTAAAAATAGCAAAGACGGATCTGGATCATCTGGATGAGCAGGTTGACCGGATCGGGTTTGGAAAGGATGTCTATGAGAGTATTTTTTGGGGTGATGATCCCATTTATCGGAACCACAGCCGGTGCTGCCTGCGTATTTTTTATGATGGGGCAGATGCGGCAGAACGTGCAGAAGACACTCTTAGGCTTTGCCTCGGGGGTCATGATGGCGGCTTCGGTCTGGTCCCTTTTGATCCCGTCGATCAACATGGCAGAGGGGCTTGGCGTGCTGGCTTTTATCCCTGCCGCTGTTGGTTTTTTCGTGGGGATAGGGGCTATGCTGCTCTTAGACCGCATAGTGCCGGAGATCTATCTGAAGGAGGATGAAGATAGAAGGAAGGGGGATGATGGCGATAGGATCTCTCCGACCATATCCAAGACCGCTATGCTGATCTTGGCGGTCACGGTCCACAATATCCCGGAAGGGATGGCGGTGGGGGTGATCTTTGCCGGTATGCTCTCCGGAACGGCCGGGATCGTCATGGCGGACGCGTTTGCCCTGGCGATCGGGATCGCGATCCAGAATTTTCCGGAGGGGGCGATCATCTCCCTGCCCTTAAGGGCAGAAGGGATGAAGCGGAGAAAGGCCTTTCTTTATGGGACGGCGTCCGGGGTGGTGGAGCCGATCGGGGCCTTCATCACGATCCTCCTATCGGCGTACATCACGCCGGTGCTGCCCTACCTGCTTGCCTTTGCAGCCGGGGCCATGGTCTATGTGGTGGTGGAAGAGCTGATCCCGGAGGCTTCCAGAGAGCCCCATTCCCATATCGGGACCATGGGCTTTGCCATGGGGTTCTTGGTCATGATGGTGCTGGATGTGGCGCTGGGGTAGAGGGGGAGCCAATGTATGGTCATCACGGGCAGACGGGGGAATAGTTGTTGCGATCTTACTGGGGGTCTGATAAAATAGTTATAAATATGATCTGTATAAAAAAGGATCTGTGTGAAAAGCAGGATCGTGTGATGCTAAAATACACTCGATAAATGAGGCTGTCGTGTAAAGGTCCAGAAGAAAACGGAAACGGATACAATTCAATAAAAATAGGCTTCGGAAGATGATGCGTTCATTTCAACGCCGTAAGAAAAGGAAAAAAACTGTACACAGGACGCAAAGAGATATCGTCTATAGTTCTGATGCAAGTAGATCGCTGTTCGATAAGAAATTTTATGATAAAGACAGCAGCGGATTTTTTTTGACAAAAACGGATGGGATAGTTAAAGTGACCATACCTAAAGATTTTTCTATTGCAACAGATCCGGATGAAGTCATCTATATTCTAAAAAAGATCTTTTATCGTGGGATAGACAGAAGGGTAAGAGAGATCGTGTTAGCAGCAAAATCATACAGAAGATCATCTTGTAAAGCGGATGGATTGGTCATATCAGGAAATTATCCGACAGATTAGTATACAAAAGATGTATTTATTGGAAGTGGCCTTGTCAAACATCTGAATTTACATGCGAGAGGATACAGACAAGAAAACGAGAGTAAAATCTTTAAACTTGTATCTGGGAAAGTAGGAACGCAAGAGTCTGCTACGGTCGCTACTAAATTGACAAAATATTTTCGTTTTTTTGAGGATGTAACGCGACAGATCATAGATGTGACACAGAAGGATAAACAGTGCGATCCGATGAAACAGACGATCTATCTTAGCGATGCCATCGATAGAGTAAAGAGCGATTTTTCGCAAAAAAAGCGTATCCTTATCCCAACGTTAGATCTTTTTAGCAGTGATCTAAAAAAGAGAGTATGGTCATTGTTCCAAGAAAACATGGATCAGGTGCTAGACGAGATAGAAAAGATGATAGTGGGATCTGGATCGAGCAACATGATCTGAAGAAATTAAATGAGATCTCTTTAGATCGTTCAGACAGATGATATTTTAAGCGGCTGACCTTGGCAGTGTCATAAGAGGCTTGTGATGGATGATAGCCACAGATAGCCGATCGCTGCAGGGAAGATCGGGCGCGATGATATGAGTTGGCTAGGCGGTTTGCGAAAACGCATTGTTTAGGAAAATGTAAGAAAGAGAAAGCACCTCGTAATAGGTGTTTTCTTATTTTTGTGCTAAAATCAAGCTGTCTTCTGTGGGTCAGAAGGTAACTTATGACTGCAAGATCGGCATAGAGCATAGTGCTGGTGGGTCTGGAAAAGACTGGTTAAAGCATCGGTTTACTAAAAGGTCAGAGTGGGAAAACGCAGATCAGAAAAGGTTTGGACTGGACAAATATCGATGGAGAAAAGGAGTCATGGAGCAGATGAAAAGAAGAGGTTTGGTAGATAAAAGTAGAGAGCAAAGGGTGCGAAAGAAGCTGTGGAAGCAGATCGTCGCGTGTGCAAGCTGCCTGTGTCTATGTGCATCCCAGCCATTGACCGCACTGGCAGCCGCCTGGGAGAAAGTGGGCGGCATATACCAGATGGAGGACGGCACACCGATCAACGGAGCCATCGCCAGAGGGATCGATGTCTCCCATTGGCAGCAGGAGATCGACTGGGAGCAGGTCCGGCAGGATGACGTGGAGTTTGTCATGCTGGGGACCCGGTATAAAGGCGCGGTGGATCCGAATTTCCGGGTCAATGCCCAGCGGGCCCATGCAGCCGGGATCAAGCTGGGGGCTTATATCTATTCCTATGCCACATCGGTGGAGATGGCGGAGCAGGAAGCGGATTTTGTGCTGGATCTGATCAAGGACTACCCGATCTCTTATCCGGTGGCATTTGACGCGGAGGACAGCGGGACATTGGGGACCTTATCGCCTTCCCAGGTCAGCGATATCATCAACGCCTTTTGCCGGAAGATCCAGGCCGCAGGCTATCATCCGATGGTGTATGCCAATGAGTACTGGCTGAACAATAAGATCGACTTATCCAAGTTAAACTATGATGTATGGGTAGCCCGGTACAATGTGATGTATACCTACGACAGTCCATCTATGTGGCAGGCCACCAGCACTGGCTCTGTCAATGGGATCAAAGGAAATGTAGATATCGATCTTCTGTTCACGGATCATACCCGGAACCTTCCGGGAGATCTCTGGAGGACGATCGGAGGAAATACATATTACTATAAGGATCATTCGATGCAGAAGGAAACCTGGATTGATGACGGCACCGGATGGTTCTATCTGGATGGGATCGGGAGTCCCGTAAAGGGCTGGATGTCCATGCCGGAAGGATGGTATCACCTGGACGAGGACACAGGCCGGATGTCCACAGGCTGGAAGTCGGTGGACGGAAGCTGGTATTATCTGCGGGAGAACGGGCGGATGGTCACCGGCTGGCGGCAGGTGGACGGAAGCTGGTACTATCTGGCGGATGACGGCCGGATGCAGACGGGCTGGCAGGACATCGGAGGCCAGAGATATCATCTGAGCGGATCCGGGACCATGGATACAGGCTGGCAGCAGCTGGATGGGGCCAGGTATCATTTCCAGCCTTCTGGTGAGATGAGCAAAGGCTGGGCCAGTGTGGACGGTTCCTGGTACTATATGGCGGATAACGGCATGATGCAGACAGGCTGGCAGGAGATAGGCGGCAGCCGGTATCATCTGGCAGAGGATGGCCGGATGCAGACGGGCTGGCAGAGCATAGACGGGGCCTGGTACTATATGAGCAGCTCCGGCGCTATGCAGACGGGCTGGCAGAACATAAACGGGACCTGGTACTATCTGGATAGCTCCGGCGTGATGCAGACGGGCTGGCAGAACATAAATGGGACCTGGTATTACATGAACAGCTCTGGAGCGATGCTGACAGGCTGGCAGGAGATAAACGGAGCGCTCTACTATCTGGATGGCTCCGGGGCTATGGCGGCGAACGCAGAGCTTGAACGGGACGGCGCGCGGTATCGCGCGGACGGGAGCGGCGCTTGTACGCCGGTGCCGGTAGAGGAAGGGACGACGGCGGGAGCTGGAACGATGGCGGATGCCGGAGCGCCTGCGGGAACAGGAACGCCGGCGGGAGCCGGGATGTCGGCAGAAGCCATAGCGGCTGGCCCTGGCGGAGTCTAGAGGGCTGTCTGACCGGGGACCGGATGGGACACAGGAGCAGATAAAGGCAAAAACAACAGGTCTTCTTGCAGCGGATATGGCTGCAGGAGGGCCTGTTTTTGCTGTTCCTATGTGAGAAAAGCAGGTCGTCAAAAGAAGCGTATCATCTGGAGATAGCGTATACTGTCAGAATGAGAGTAACGCTCCCCGAAGATCTTATAGTGATGCTTATTTATGTAGAAGTCCTTTAGATGCTGTTTATCCTCGCAGTCGAGATAGAACAAGATAAGTGATGGAAGCTTTTCGTCTTGCAAGATCCAAAGCACTTTTTTTAGAAATCCATCGATCGCACTATTTACAGGACATAGGAAAACAGAAAGCCTGTTCATTAAGGCCTCTTCTCCGCTGTAGGCTAAATGCATCTAAGATATTGATGATCTGCGGTATCGTGTTCATCCATTGCGCTTCCATTTCTCTAGTATCGTTTTTATCTGATCAGGATCAGACAATACCGTTTGTCTTGGTCTATCTCAAGGAGGCATTGGATCAGCGATAGAAGCCTCAAGGGCATTGATAAAGGCCTCTATCTTTTCAGGTTCTGTGAGCGTTATATCAGCAAAAATACTTGAAGTATCCATAGATTACCTTCCTTTCTTTGATGATAGGTTTGTTGAGTCGTGTCATGTACATCCTGCGGAGGATGCTGGGTGGGTAAGATAAGTATAACACAAGCTGGGAAAAATTGCAGGAAAATTACAATAAATGTAAAATGAGATAGAGCATGAGTTACTTTTCACACCCACGCCAGAGGACTCTATAGCAGAGGGATGTGGCGGGCAGTCCGCTGCGCCCGGGGCATGGTACAAAAAGGACGCGCTCCCGGAGCGGACCTTTCGGCAAACCCGAGAACCGTAACGGGCATGGGAGATACATCTCAGTTTTTGATATGCTTTGTATAAGAATGGATCAAGTCCAGGATGAACAGCTGCTCTTCCTCGGACAATAGCTGTACCTGCTCATAGATCTCGGCAAGGACTTTCTGGCTGCGTGGGGGTTCGCTGCGAAGATCCATAGCTCCGGTGCCATTTAGCAGCCAGTCCTTATCGATCGCCAGGACATTGCAGATGGCATTGACCACCATAGGCTGGGGGCGGTCGATCTTATCATGCTCGATGTTGGTGATGACACCTCTTGACGCACCGATCTTCTCTGCAAGCATATCCTGTGACATCTCACGTGCCTTTCTGGCGGTCCGAAGACGCTGTCCTATACTCATGATGACCCCTCCCTCTGTTTTGCTCATTATCGCTCATGCTCATTTGGCGGCTCTTTCCTGCAGGTAGTTTTTTGGAAGATCAATGCCGATGATCCTCACGTGCTATTTTTTCTAAGCGTTTTCGCAAGAGACTCTTGATCTTTCCCCCGCTTTTTCTTCGCGTTCTAATTCCTGGCGATATAGGGCTACCTTTTCGTCGACGGAAAGGCGGGAGAGTTGTGGTATGTCTGTGCTGGGATGGCTAGCGGCAGCGGGGCCATTATCTTGGACGCTGTTTTTTTCAATACGTTCTCCGTGAGGGAGCTCCATTTCCGCGGACAGCCCCAGGAGGAACCGGTCGATCGTTTCCCTGGAGGCAGTGTCGGAATGGTGATAGGCCAGCAGGAGTCTTTTGAGCAGTGTATAGAACGGTGTGTCGCTCGCAGCCAGATCCGAAAGGGCGGCCATGACTTCATCCTGGACGGGGGCCTGCATCTTACCGGAACCAGTGCGCAGCCATTCCTCATTGATGTTAAACTCGCGGCAGATCGACTTTGCCATCTGGTCGGTGAGATTCCGCTCGCCCTTTTCCAGCTTGGAGATCGCGGCTTTTCCAACGCCTAACCGTTCTCCAAATTTTTCGAGTGTCAGGCCAAGGGATCTGCGGATCTCCTTGATGCGTGTGCCTTGCGTCATAAGATCACCTCCAAAAAAGAGCATACCATCACGAAAAAAGAAAAGCAATATAAAAGTGTCCAGAGGGGACAGATATAGGTTGACGGAGTATACTTAGGATATTATAATGTATCCATAGGATATTAGTGCGTGGGATGCGCAGGAAGGACCATAATGTGGACATCGTGTACGGATGGTAGAGATGGACCATTTATGATCGGATACATTGTCAAGAGGACAGCATTTTTTCTGGTGGTGGTCATAGTTGTATTAAGTGTAACTGCATAGATAGGTCGCAGATGGTCCGCTGCGGGAGGGGGATAGCATGTAATGGGACGCGCTCTCGCTCCGATGTTTTGGTAAGAACGCAGCGGACGCTAAGCTCGTGAGGGACCTCGCTAAGCGCCGGCGTTTTTCTAGGGTCCCGTTACATGTTATCCCCCTCCCTCCACTGCTTTAGTCGGCTGGCTTTTTGATCCGTCGCCTGTCGGATGCCGTAACAGTTCAGGGTATCTGAACGGCTGCCAGGAAAGTTTAAATAAAGAAATATTATTTCCAACAAGTCTTGACAAGACGAGTGGTGCTGTCTATAATGTATTTACAATACATAATGAACGTATTGAGAAACCATTGGCGAAGATCCTGTGCTATGGCATATATAGAAAAATGTGTGTAAGATCGATAGGAGCGGGTGCCGGTCAGAGAGGGAAGGGAGGGGCATATATGGCAGAGGGTGCGGGATTGATCGATGAGATCATCGAGAAAGCCGGAAAGCTTCCTTTAGAAGAGCAGGAGCATATCCTGGATGTGATCAGGGCGATGGTATCTACCGGAAGGGTATCCCAACAGAAAGAGATGTGCGGTGATGGGAAGAGATCTTATCAGGACAAAGAGAGTGCATGAGCCTGGGTCATGGGACCGAAAGATAGAGGCGTTCGTGGATAGCTTGACCGTGGGGCGAGGCTTGGATGAGCGGACGGTCAAGGCCTACCGGCTGGACCTGGAGCACCTGTACCGCTGGCTTAAGGAGCGGGGGACGGAGACATTGGACGAGGATCTGGCGGAAAGATATCTCCGTTATCTGCTCCAGGAAAAGAAGCTCAGGGCTTCCACTGTGACCCGTAAATATCGGGTGTTCAAGGGATATCTGGCGTACCTGTCTAAGCAAGGCTTCCTGAGATCCCAAAGAGAGCTGGTCTTGCCTGTCCTCCCAGAGAGCAGGAGGAGGGGAGCCGGGCGGGCGTGGGGAGAGATGGCTGGGAAGAGCGAGGAAGAGGCAGCTGAGCAGGGAGAGGAGCGGGGATGGAGGGAGCAGCCAGAACGGAGATTGACACGGGCGGAGGTGGACTTATTTTTTATCGCATTGGACAGGGAATATGGGGCTCTGGACAGCGATTTCCGCAAGCGGGTCTGTCTGCGGGACAATGTGATGATGGGCCTGCTCTTTTATCATGGACTGGATATCAGTGAGATCCTGCGGCTGGAGCTGGACGACTATGATGTAAGCACCGGGGTACTGTCTATTCGCCGGAAGCAGGACAAAAGGAGGGGCAGCGATCGAGAGAAGGAGTGGGACCAGGATCGTAGCCAGGATCATAGCAGAGGGGACCTGGCAGATCCTATCCTGATCTTTTCGAAGGAGCTGAAAGAGAGGATGGAGCTGTGGATCAGAGAGCATGGCCATTTTGAACGGGAGATCGAGTACCGGGATGTGTTGTTCCTGTCCAAATTAGGGAAGCCCTTGTCGATGAAGATGGTGATCAATATCTTCGATAAATATCGGATCCTGGCAGGGATTGAGAAGGCGTGTACGCCGAAGGATCTGAAAAGAAGTATGGAGCGGTATGCAAGGGAATTGATGGTGGAGAGGTGCAGTTAACGTGGGAGGACCGGTCGCTGCCGATCAGCCATGATATGAGGAGAGCGCTGCAGAGTGTAGAGCGGATGGGGATCAAATGGTCCGGTCAGCAGATGCGACGTAGAGGAAAAGAGAAGGATGGACAGCAGTTGGTTTAAACTTTTTATGCGGGCGACAGGAGTGCGATATGGGAAAAACCTGCGATTGAAAGGTATCCCGGTCATCTTCAATAAAAGGGGCGCGACACTTTCCATAGGAGAAGGATGCACGATAAAAAGCTCATTTTTATCCAATCTGGTAGGTCTTTATTCCCGTACGATCATCGTGACCCGAGTGCCCGGAGCTGAGATCGTCATCGGCGATCATGTAGGGATATCGGGGGCAACGATCTATGCGAGAAAGAAGATCCACATTGGTGAGTATACCTGTATCGGCGGGAACTGTAAGATCCTGGATAATGACTTTCATCCTTTAGACTATGAACTGCGAAACCAGCTGTTAGACGATCCGGATGGCGGAGATAGGGATATGATCTGCGGCCGTGCGATCATCATTGGAAAAAACTGCTTTATAGGCTGCAACAGTATCATCCTGAAGGGGACGGTATTAGGAGATGGTTGCGTGGTCGGCGCCGGGGCAGTGGTGTCCGGACGATTTGGGGAAGGCTGTGTGATCGCGGGCAATCCGGCCAGGG
>CAJUSS010000002.1:11233-68188 GCA_910588895.1 uncultured Lachnospiraceae bacterium | reverse complement strand
GTCTGCCAGCTTTTCTGGTCTGCCAGAACAAATATTGATAATACCTTGCTCTTGACTTTGAGCAACAGCTGCAGCAACTTGAACACAGAAATCCGGATAGTCAATAAAATCATATTGATTTAGTCCTAATGTGAATGGGAACTCTTTCTTTCCTTCCTCTGCTGCTAATGTGATCTTAGAGAAGATAGAAGAGCCATATTTAAAATTTCCAACAATGTAATAACCACGTAGCCATTGGAATACAGCATTGTTCTGCTTACAAACCATCTGTGTCAGATCTCTTAATGCATTCTTACCAATTCCATATGGAGTCGTAGGATGGCATGGTGTGCTCTCATCGATACTACCCTCAAAAAATCCAATTTCATGCATACTACCCATTACTGTAATGTGTTTACATCCAGATCCAACAATATTCTTAATAAAAGTATAGTGCTTAGGTAAGTCATCAATATGAGCACTAGAATAATGAACAAATCCATCTCTCCATGCTAAATGTAAAAGCACATTTGGCTTGCCAAAGTACTCGTATGGATCTTCAATCTCAAACAAGTTACAAGCTCTTTTCTCAGCTCGTTTATCTACCCTATCTACTTTAAGATCAGCAGCAATCACTTCGTTCCCACTATTTAAGACGGTTTCAACAATTCCGGAGCCTAGATAGCCATTTGCGCCAGTAACTAAAATCTTCATACTTTTACTTACCTTACTTTCTTATAAATATTCCATTCTTTTCCATTTCATCAATAACTTTCCGATCCAAAAAAGGGATAGCTGGTGCGGTACCAGATGAAATGATAAGATCTGGCTTTTCTTTTAAAAGGGCCTTGATAGCCAGTATTGTATTGATCAAAAGTGCTTTCAAAGGACGATCACTTGGATAATAGCAACGATACATCTTTTCCCCTTTAAGCAAGTTCTGGCATCCGCTTTATCAAATGTTAGGCGTCCACCTGAAGACCCTACCAAAAAGATCTTTATTCTGTAGATCTTTTTCCTTTTCTCATTCATTTTCTTTTACGCTGATTGAAATTTTATTATAATAATTATAATTATTTAAAGTTTATTCTTTATATCTAATCTGTAAGTGTCTATGTTTTATGCGCTATACATTCTTTTTTTATTAATTATTTGAAGTTATTGTTTTAAAAAAATAACAGAAACTCTTTTATACTTTTACAGTTAAGATACTACTACAAATCCCCTCAAAAGTCAACAAAAAACGCCGTTCCCTTACTCAAACAATCCCCAAAATGTCCCATTTCTTCCAAATCGGTCAAAAGGATCCTCCAAAAAGGATCCTATATCCTTTTCTCCACCTCTATCGATCTCCTGTGAGCACCACCATCAACGCCAACAGATAGGTCAGAGCCTTGGCACGCCTCTAACCATACTTTTCTTTTCTCACATCTCTCTCCCCCTCACCCCGTCACCAACAACACCCCCATGATCTCCACCAGCGACACCCCCAACGCTGCCGAGCTGACCACCGCCGGCATATCCTTCTTATACCCGCACATCTTGGTAAAGACCACCGCTACCGACGCCGGCAGACAGGCCAGTATGATCAGCAACACCTTTCGGGCCAGCAACGGGATCGGCAGAAATACGTATATAAGACACCCCAATGCCAGGTTTACGCACACCCGCAGCCCCAGGACCACACACACGTCTCTCACCTCATCCCTGGGGATCTTAACCTCCAGCATGATCCCGACCATCAGCATGGTCAGGAACGCGTTTCCCTTTCCCATCATCGATGCTGCGCCTCGTACCACCGCTGGCAGCTCCAGATGAAAAAGGGACAAGATAAAGATCGCCATGTATGTATCAAAACATACGGATCTGGATAAGGTCCCCACCAGTCGTTTTAGGTCCAGCCGTTTCTCTCCGCTGGCCACAGAAGCCGCTATGGAATAGATCCCGCCCAGTCCCATGACCGCATTTCCCGCGTCGAACATGCAAAGATAGGACACACCGGCACCTGGAAAAAAGGTCTGTACAAAAGGGAGAGCCACGCTCCCCACATTGTAACCAGCCCCATTGATCATATAGGCAGCACGGGTCTTTGGATCCTTCCGTCCGGACGCCAGATAGCCCAAGCCTGCCAGCAGCAGATTACAAGCAATGGCCAGCCCGATCAGCAGCAAGGTTAAAGGCGATATAGCGACCGCATTTGCACCGCTTAAAACTGCACAGGGAAGGGTGATGTAGACGATCACCTTAGACAGCACATCCCCATCCGTTTTCTTAAAGATCCCTGCCCGCTTCAGAAAGAAACCCACTGCGATCGTCAGCACAAAATAGAAACATTCCATCAAAACCGATGCCATATCCTTCAAAGTTCCCTATCCCCTTCCCCGATCCCCGGTAGCGATATCTCCTGGACAGATCGTGATGTTATCCTTGTGGATCACAGTTTCCATAGCGGTAGACAAATGTAAACCGCATATGTACACAAAACATGACCGATAAAGGAGATGTTTCAGGCATACCCCGATCGTTGGCTCCACCGCTTAAGGCAACAGTCTGATACCGGTCTGTCCATGGACCTTCTCCATATATCCTGATCCCTCTTGGCAGATCATTGCCACCCCTTACACACATCCACCCACTGCTCATACCCGGAACACTGTTCCAGCTCGGCGATCGTGAGTCCCACCGCGCTGTTGCTGCTGCCGCAGGCCGGATACACGATGTCAAACCGTTTGAGTGACTCGTCCAAGAACACACGGACGCCTTCCTTTACGCCAAAGGGGCAGACACCGCCCACTGCATGCCCCACCAGCTCGACAACCTCGTCTGCCGAGAGCATCTTCGCTTTGGTATGGAACCTCTCCTTATACTTGTGGTTGTCCACCTTGGCGTCCCCAGCCGCTATGATCAAAACAGCTCTTCCATCCACCAGGAAGGACAGACTCTTCGCGATCCTGGCCGGCTCACATCCCACCGCCTGCGCCGCCAGCTCCACCGTAGCGCTGGAGACCTCAAACACATGGATCCTGTCCCCCAGGCCCCACCTCTCCAGATATCCCTTCGCCATTTCAAATGCCATGATCTTTCATCTCCTCCTCGTCAAAAATAGGACCTCTTATCAGGTCCCGTCCGACCATTAGACCGGCAGTCCTTCCGGCAGCCTAATGGCCACATCTCGCTCTTTCCCGTCACATCTGCTTTTGCACGATCCGATACTCGTCATCGGACCTGTAATATGGGCACTGGTAATGCTTATCGGACAAAAGACGCCCCAGCTCATCCTCATCCATATCCACCATGCAGTAGTAGTCTTCATCATCCTCGTCATAGCCGTAGTAAACACAGCTATCACATCCCACCTCTGTCATCCTTCCCCCTGGCCTCCTAAAGATCTTTGACACCCACGCAGCACTTAACTGTCAACCGGCTGGAGTGGACGCGTGCCTTCTCTATCATGACACAGCCCTGCCTTTGCATCCTTTCACAGATCCCTCAAGTCCCAGGCCCCTCAAGCGTTGAGACCGTTTTCGAAAAATACCGCTCCAACAGCTGTATCGCCACACTCCCGGGCCGCATCTTGGGATGTGCCTCCTCAAAGGTCATCCACTTTGCCTGGTCCACTTCCCCGGAGAGTTGGAACTCCTTTTTCATTACATGGGCCTCAAAGGCCAGCATCAGCATATCCTTCGCCTCAAAGTAGTAGCTCCTGGTATACTGGATGCGCTCCACCTTAAGCCCCAGCTCCTCCTTTACTTCCCGGACCGCCGTCTCCTCCGCGCTCTCCCCACACTTGATGTAGCCGGCCACACACACATAATGCTCTGCAGAGACATAGCCCTGACGGAGCAGGGCTACTTCATCCAATTCGTTGATCACCAGTGTGATCGTGCAGGCATAAGGCATATCGAACCAGGGCCGCTCACAGCTCTCACAGTACGGGACCAAGCCCTCATCCCCGATCTCCTTCTTCGTCAGTTTTGCGCCACACTGCGGACAATGTACAAATCTCATAAGAACCTCCTAGATCATCCCCCGATACTCCTGCTTCCACTGCTGCACCATCACCGCCGCCCCCGCCAGCCGCTTCACAGGGTCTTTTGAGAACAGCTCATCCAGCTCCTTCACCTTTTCAGAACCCTCCCCCTTCTTCCTGGCCACGGCGATATTGGCCTCCCAGGCCTCCTGATCGGCATCCTCCAGCATATCCAGGCAGCGCTGGGATAAGACCAGCTCCGGAAAAAATGCCTTCAGGTAGTAGATCTGCTCCGGGATCTCCTTGTTCTGCGTGTTGCAGGCGTAAGCCTTCTCATAGGAATGGCAGGCCTTTTCGAACTGGAACATCCTGGCCTGACAAGCACCCAGGCAGATCCAGACACGGCTGAGGAACATATCGTTCACCACCCGGTCCTTTTCCATCTCCAAAAGCTTCTCGTACAAGGGGATCGCCTTCCCGTACTGCTTCCGTTCTGCCAGATAATCCGCTTTCTCCTTCCAATAATCCGCCGGATGCTTTTTGCGCATCTGGATCAGCCGCTGCCGGTAACGGGTCACCTCTGTAGTGGTATAATACTGACATTCCGAAAGAATCAAGAGCAGCAGATTATCTGGATTTTCCCCACTCTTTTTCCAGTTTTCCAGCTTTCCCGCCAGAAACTCCATCCCTAAGTCCTCCTGGATGAACTGGATCAGGCGGTAATCCACAAAATCATCCATCACCAAAAGGGGGTTCTCATAGATCACATAACAGAGCTCTTGAGAGGAATGGATCCTTATCCCCAGCTCCGGGATCTCAAAAGGATGCCTTACCGGCTCCATACGGCATAGTATCAGACTCATAATACGATCTCCCTGCGTATCTCGGTATCGGAAGCTGGGAACAGCTCCCCAAAGCCTTTATCTTTTATCACCACAGCCATGGTATTTTCATTCTTAAAGCCCGTCTTTAACTGGATCCTGGTAGTCCGCTCCGGACGCTTGGGGAATCCCTTTAAGGGGATCCGCACCTCGTTCTTCTTTTTCTGATCCACCGGCTGGATCTGGAAGATCAACTCCTCCTGGTGGTCCAGGATGAACTCCATCGTGCTCTTCGCCTCATACCAGCTGTCCCCGGAAGCCGCGATCACCAGCTGGGTGGTCCTCTCTTCATGGATGACCTCCATAGAGACTGTAGCCTTTAACCTGCCCTCGCAGATCAGGACAAGGGGAAAAGCGGTCTCCTTCCCCATATGATCCAGCGCCTTGCAGGCAGCTCCCTTGGCAAAGATATGGGGCTCGCAGTACAGCTTCCTGCGCCTGCCTACCAGCTTCATAAAATCAGCCGCCCATTCCGGCTTCTCAAATCCCCGGCCTGTGAGGATGATGCTGGAAAAAAGCTTTTTCGCCAAAAGGCGCTCCCCGCAGGCGCATAGGATCCGGTCCGCCAGCCTGGCCCCTGCCGATGTCTCCAGCACATCTAAGTCCACGCCCTCGTCCAGATTCTCATAGTCAGACAGAGCGATGGTCTGGCGCAGTCCCTTCTGGACCTTCATTTCATAGTAGCGCAGCCCTTTCTGCGAAAGGTCGAACAGGCCTACCTGGTTATCCCAGACCTTCTTTTCCTGGCTCAGGACGAAATACAGAAAGCTCTCGCTGTAGCTGATCACATGAAAATGGCTCCTGGGGATCTTCAGATGGTCAGCGCAGTACAGCAGACAGTCCATCGTCCGATTATCCACGTTGGGCAGGGCCACCACCATCTGGCTTATCTTCTCCGTCCCGTACTCCTTGGCCGGCAGCGCGATCACCTGCTCGATGAAGCGCTCCAAGAGCTCCTGACCGGTGAACTTGGTGTTCCCGATAGTCGATGTCCCGTTCTTTCTGGCTAAGTTCAGCAGCTTGTCCACGATCACGCCATCTCCAGCCAGAGTAAAACCGTATGCTTCCTCTCCCACGAACCACAGATCTTCATTCTTTTTTTTACATATCACCGTAGGAAAAGACCACACCTTCTCCTGTCCGCCGCAGTTGACCTGTGTGTACTGATCGCACAGTGCCAACCCGATCACCAGTCCATCCATTGAACGTCACCTTTCCTCCTCATGTAATGGGCGATCCACGCCGTCGCACGGTCCCACAAACGATCCCCTTCATAGCAGGGCGCTCAACCAAGATCCATCCCCCTCATCTCACCAGCGGGAACAGGCTCTCCAGAGCCGCGCTCTTGATCAGGTACTCCTGCATGCTCCTCTTTAACCCGGCCTCTTCCTTCATCCCCAGACATAATTCCATCTCATTTAAGCTGGCGTACCGGCTCTCTTTCAGGCTCCCGGCAGGCAGATCGCACTTGACCGTGCCCTCCGCCGCCTTTATCCGCTCATCCGTGCCCTTATCCCGCTTGAAGATCTGGTATTCCAGAGTCTCCCCCTCGAACAATACCTTTTTACAGACAAAGATCCCCTGGTAGATCCGCTGCAGGCTCTCCCGGTGAAAATGCTGCTCATCCGGTACGATCCGGATCTCAAGCTCCAGATCGTCGTCCTTGTTCCCCTCATAGCAGACCATGGCTTTGTCCAGGATGTCATGTGGGATCGGGATGAAGGCCGCCAGCTTCTTCGTGTAGGGGAAGACCAGCCCTTCCTCCAAAAGAAGGTCCGTCACCCGGCGGCAGAGCGCCTTCTGGTCCCCCTCTAAGGTCCGGCATTCGGAATAATACTTTGTCAGCGCCAGCAAACTGATCACCGGCACCTTCGCCAGGTCATCCGTCTGATTGATGCTGGCCTCCAGATAGGCGAAGACATCCGCCTCCACCGTCTCGTGCTTTAAGAAATACCCCACCGACCGCACAGTAAAATACGCCTTCAGCACGATATCGCTCAGGCTCTTCCGTTTCGAATAAAAGCGGAAGGTCTGATCTAAGTGCTCGATATCCCCGGAGAACATCATCTGACAGAGGAGCCGTTCCTCCAAGTCATAGGTCTCTGCCCTGGCTGATACAGACTGGGATAACAGCTTGAACATCTGGCGGGAGCTCCCGTTAAAACGCCCGCAGAGATAGCTTAAGACCACTCCGTCCGCCGCCCCTTTATCGAACACCTGGAAGGACAGCTTCAGCAAGAAGGTATCCTCCCTGAACATCTTCTTTCGGATGAGCTTCCTGCACAGCCTGGACAGCCGCCGCACATCCATGCCTTCCCAGCCATAGGTCCGCAAGAGCTTGTACGACTCCTCCAGATAGTCCTGACTGATCAAGGTCTCGCAGACCTTCAGCCGCTCCTTCTGGGTCATGGTCCTGGCATCCAGGGTCAGCAGATAACTGCACTCACTTTCCCCTGCATCCTCGTCGCCGGCCAGCTTGCGGTAATAGTCGATCACCTTTCCCAGGAGCGTCTTCCGGTATAAGGCACCTAAAGGCAGCTCCCGAAGGGCCCGCTCTAAGATGCGGACCTGTCCGCTCTCCATATCCTCCGCATCGGCGATCCGCCTGCAGGCAGCCAGGCTCAGCATGGGATGCTCAGGGTTCACCTCAAAGCACCGCTTTTCCAGATCCGGCTTATCCATGACCGGAGTCTTTATGTATCGGATGTCGCTGTACCGATTGCCGAAGGCATCCTGGAACAGGAGCACCGGCTTTTCCGAATATAAGGGCACATAGGCCACGCCTCCTGTCAGGGGATAGGCATCCTCCTGGCTCAGCTCCTCATACCGGACGATCACATGGCACATCTGCTCGTTCTTGCAGAAGATCTTAAAAGAGCGCAGCACTGCCGGCAGCACCTTCGCCACAGGCTCGTCGATCATGTCCTTTAAGATCATGTGATCATAGATGACAGCCAGACGGCTGTCGATCTTGGACTGGAACAGCTGGTCCATAGCGAACTGCTCCATATCCCGCTCATACTCCGGGTACAGCTTGGAGGAGGAGGGCATATACTGCAGGATGTTCTGGTACAGGACCTCCCGGGTGTAGTCGTCCAGATCATGGCCGTAGGTGAAATAGAGCAGGACCTCTTTTGGCAGCAGATGGCCATAGTCCTCCGGCAAAGCATACAGATAGTACTCATACAGGCGGGTAAGGCTCACTCCTTTTTCCAGGGCCAGCTCATACCACTGGAAATCCTCCTGATCCCGGCACTCGCCTTTGATCATCATGCTGCAGATCCCCTCCAGGATCGACTGCTCAGGGTGCGCCTGATACAGGAGGACCAGAAGGCGGTGGATCCATTTCTGATAATGCTTCTCCTCCCCCGCCAGCTCGGCCACCTGCAGGGCCAGCTCCCGGTCCACGATCCTTTTTCTGGCAGCAAAATACAGCACACGGACCGCAAAGTCATCCAGCTCGTCCAACGCCTTTGGATGTTCCTCCAGGATATGAAAAGCCTTCAGGTACAGATACGGGCTTCGAGATCCCTCCTCATAGAGCTGCCCCATATCCGACAGCAGGGAGAGAGGCGAGGCCAAGATCTCCTCATCCAGCTCCAGGCGGATAAAGAACAGCAAGGGATGGCCGCCGTCCAGCAGATATTTCCGCACCAGGCGCAGGAGGGAGGCCTTCTGACCCTCATTCGGCCAGACCTTCTGAGAAAGATACTGGAAAAAGCAGTACTGCTCCACATGGTCTTTTCTGGCCAGCAGGACCTCATCGCGGCACTCATCTAGGAGCAGGCCGGCCGATTCCCTCTTTCCGGAACGGATCAGCGCCTCCGTCATCCAGAGCGTGGCTAAGACCTTATCCCCAGGCACGCTCCGCATCACATCCAGCTCCTGGAGCATCGACTCACGGCCCACGGCCTTATCCGTGATCCCACAGGCCTCATCCAGCCGCAGCTTTAAGAAGCGGCAGTACGCCCTGCGGAAACGGGACTGATCCACATAGGACGCATCGGTGGTCTCGTCTCCCTCCACCACAAAGGGGATCCTCCAGGTCTCCTTCACCGTACGCAGCCGGATGCTTCCCAAGTTCTTGCCCCTGTGGAGTCTGCCGGGCAGGATGCGGTAAGAGATCATGCAGCGATCCCCCTTAAAGTCCCCGTTGCCAAAGTGCTTCTTGGGCAGCTCCAGAAAACCGCCGTCCGCCTGTACATCCAGGGAGACATAGCCCCACCGGTCCTTCCAGACTTCGATCGTATCCTCCACAGGATCCACCGGATATCCGTACTTTCTCCTCTTCTGGGAAACGGCCAGGGTCACCGGCTCCTTCACCTTCATGGCGACCAAAAATTCCTCCATCTGGTTCCCACGGTCCCCATGACCTTTGAGGCCGTCGTAGACCGCACGGCTGTAGCGGTCCTGTAAGATGTCGGTCTCCCCGAAGTCCTGGTAATGGAACAGACGCAGGGCCGCCTCCGGATCCGCCTTGGCCAGCTGGGCAAGATCTTCTACCGTCTTCAGGCCTGCCAGGGTCCTCCCGGAAGCCCCCAGCTGGATATAGAAGGTAAAGGGCAGCCGGATCTCACCGCCATCGGTGATCAGTTCAAATTCCCCGTTGATGACGTCGCCATTTTCCAGATGGCTGGTATCGACCTGATAAGAGATACGGTTGCGCAGGCCGCCAAAGGCCGGGGTCAGCACGGTCACCCTCGTATGGCTGGTATACGCCAGGCCTTTTAGATGCATCCCATTCCCGCTGTTCACATGGAATTCCATGGAGATCATCTTCTTCGCCTGGACGGTCTCTTCTATCTTCTCCGGCATCACGACCACCTTAGGCGTATCCGTATCCAAGATGCCCCTGGCCAGCCGATTAATTCGTTCTTTCATACTTTTTCACCCAAAATCTCCCTTGTATCCACCTATTCTATCATATTTCTGCTTGATTTAAAAGAGCTAAGTTGATATCATAGAAGGTGTAGCGGCCCAAACTAGAAGAAAACTAAAGGAACCAGGTAAAAGCCTATGTTATCAGATCCGATCACCCTTTACAAACTCATGAACCTGTATATGCTCAAACATGTGAATTTCCCGCTGACCAATGCGCAGCTGATGGATTTTTTCCTGGAGCACGAGTATACGACCTATTTTACTCTCCAGCAGGCCCTGAGCGAGCTGACTGACGCAGGGTTGATCCGAAAGGAAACACTCCACAACAGCACCCGTTACGAGATCACCCAGGAAGGCAGCGACACCCTGCGTTTTTTTGGGAACAAGATCCCGCCGGCCATCATCACCGATATCGACCAGTATCTGAAGGAGAATAAATTCCGTCTCCGCAATGAGGTGGGCGTGGTCTCCGACTTTTATCGGTCCACCAATCAGGATTACATCGTCCACTGCGAAGTCCGTGAGGGAAAGAACCCTCTGATCGAACTGAACCTGTCCGTACCGGATAAAGAACAGGCCGAATATATGTGCAGCAACTGGCGCGAAAAGAGCCAGGAGATCTACGCCTTCGCCATGCGCACCTTGATGAGCAATGGATAGCGAGACGAGCAAGGAGGATAAATACATGCAGCTGTTTAAACATCTATCTCAAAAAGACGATCCCTCTCCTCTGGAAAAGGCCATCGCTCCGGTCTGCCGTCGATGGCAGAAAGCCGTCCGAAAATGGAAGCACTGGAAACTCTATTTCTTCCTCTTCATCACCCTCCCGCTCTTCATCGTCTCCCTGATCGTAAAAGTGACCGAGACCCTGGTCCGGATCAAGCTGCGTGAGAGCGCTTTTGCTGTCCCCATGGAGACAGCTCCCGCTCCTGGAGAGCCGGAGACCAGCCAGACGGACCGGGAGACCAAAGAAAAGCCCATACCCATACCGGTCAAGCTGGAGCGGGTAACGCTTAAAAAGCCCGGTTGTTGATACCAGGGGCTGATATCAGAGCGGAAGCCCGGTCTTTTTAGGCTGTGGCCTTGCTCACAAGACCCCTTCGATCAGCTCCCAAAGCTTTTCTCTCCCCTGCTTCGTCTCCGCCGAAAATGGGATCAGCACATCCTCCTTCTCCATCCCCAGCCCCTCCCGGACCATCTTCACATGCTTAGGGACTTGGCTGCGCTTCAGCTTATCCACCTTCGTGGCCACGATCACCGGCCGGTATCCGTTATACACGATCCAGTCATACATCGTCCGGTCATTTTCCGAGGGCTCATGGCGGATATCGATCAGCAAAAAGACCATCTCCAGCATCTTAGAGCTCTTCAGGTAACGCTCGACCATCTTCCCCCATTTTGCCTTTACCTCCACGGAAGCCTTCGCATAGCCATATCCTGGAAGGTCCACAAAATAGAACGTCCGATCCACATTGTAAAAATTGATGGTCTGGGTCTTTCCAGGCTGGGAGGAGGTCCTGGCTAAGGACTTCCGGCCCAGCATCCCATTGATCATAGAAGATTTCCCCACATTGGACTTCCCGGCAAAAGCAAATTCCGGACAAGTGTTCTGCGGCAGCTTGCTGGTGATGCCGCAGACCGTCTCCAGCTTTGCACTCTTGATGATCATCTCCCGATCTCCTCTCTACTTTAAATATAACCTATCTCGACACCTGTCCTCCTGCGCTCTTGGATCCGGCGATGACGCAGCCAGGGAAGGGACCTGACCGAGGCGCCATCTCACACGAACGCCTCATCCAGCACCTCTTCCATAGCCTTTACATAGACGATATCCAGGCCCTTTGTGATCTCCCGGGAAAGCTCGCTGATATCCGGCCGGTTCTTTACAGGGACCAGCACTGTTTTGATGTGGGCCATCTTGGCCGCCAGGAGCTTTTCCTTCAAGCCCCCGATCGGCAGCACCCGGCCCCGCAAGGTGATCTCACCTGTCATAGCCACCTTGGCCTTCACTTTTTTTCCGGCCACAGCGGAAAACATAGCTGTGGCCATGGCGATCCCCGCCGACGGGCCGTCCTTGGGCACGGCGCCCTCCGGGATATGGACATGGATGTCGTGCTTTTCAAAGTAATCGTCCGGGAACTGGTACTGGGGGCACACGCTGCGCACATAGGTCAGGGCTGTCCGGGCCGATTCCTTCATCACATCCCCCATCTGCCCGGTGAGCTGGAGTTCACCCTTTCCCGGCATCACATTGACCTCGATCTGCAGGGTATCGCCGCCTACACTGGTCCATGCCAGGCCGCGTACCAGCCCTACCTGGTCTTCCTCGTTGGCATCCTCAAAGGAGACCCTTTCCTTTCCCAGATAACGCTCTAAGTCGTTCTCCCGTACCTTCACTGTCTTTTTCTTATCCTCTAAAAAGCCTCTGGCCACCTTCCGGCAGATATCTCCGATCCGCCGCTCCAGAGCGCGGACACCGGCCTCCCGGGTATAATTGTGGATCATCTTTTCCAGAGCCCGGTCCGTAAAGGAGATCTGCTTATCCGTCAGGCCGTTCTTCTCCAGCTGCTTCTTCACCAGGTGGTCCTTGGCGATATGGAACTTCTCATTTTCCGTATAGCTGTTCACCTCGATCACTTCCATCCGGTCCAGCAAAGGCTTGGGGATCGTCTGGGTGGTATTGGCGGTGGCGATGAACATGACCTGGGACAGATCGATGGGGACCTCCACATAGTGGTCCCGGAAACGGACGTTCTGCTCGCTGTCCAGCACCTCTAAAAGGGCGGAGGATGTATCCCCCTTGTAGTCACTGCTCACCTTGTCGATCTCGTCTAAGAGCATGAGAGGGTTCGCCACCCCCGCCTGCTTTAAGCCCTCCACCAGACGGCCGGGCATAGCGCCTACATAGGTCTTTCTGTGGCCGCGGATCTCCGCCTCATCCCGGACACCGCCTAAGCTGATCCGGACATACTTTTTATCCAGCGCCCTGGCCATGGACCGGGCGATCGAGGTCTTTCCCGTGCCTGGCGGACCCACCAGGCACAGGATCGGGCTGGTCCCCTTATCGGTGAGGATGCGGACCGCCAGATACTCCAAGATCCGTTCCTTGACCTTATCCAGACCGTAATGGTCCTCGTTCAAGATCTCCTCCGCATGGCGGATATCATTATCATCCTTTGAGACCTTGTTCCAAGGAAGCTCCAAAAGGGTCTCCAGATATGTGCGGATCACATTGCTCTCCTGACTGCCGCCGGACATGGACTTTAACCGCTCGATCTCCTTAAAGAGCTTATCCTTTACCTCCTGATCCGCCTCCAGAGCCCGGACCTGTTCTCTATAGGAATCCGCATCGGATAGAGGATCGTCCTCCCCCAGCTCCTTGCGTATGATCTTCATCTGCTCCCGCAGGACATAATCCTTCTGGTTCTTATCCACAGCCGCCTTCACCTGGGCCTGGAATTCCCGTTTCACCCGAGTCACCTCGATCTCCGTCACCAGGCTGTGGACCACATGTTCATAGCGCTCCGAAAGGATCCGGCTCTCCAGCACCTTCTGCCGCAGGCCGTTATCCAAGGGGAGCTGGATCGCCACCTGATCCAAGATCTCCTCCAGATCGAAGATCTGCCGGAGATTTGGCAGGGTATCCTTTAGCATCCGCAGATTTAAGCGCCCATATTCCTCCAGCTTATCCTTTACGATCCGGAGCATGGCTTCCAAAGCCATGGGGTCCAGTGCTTCCTGCTGCGAGGCAGGCGGTATGGTCTCCACATGAGCCATCAGGCAGTCACCCTCTACGTCCAGCTGGGTCAGCTCAGCCCGTGCAAGGCCTTCCACCATGACCCGGATGATGTCATCCGGCATCTTCACCAACTGCCGCACAGAAGCGATACAGCCGATCTGGAACAGATCCTTCCTCTCTGGTTCCGCCACATCCGGCTGCTTCTGGGTGATCAGGAATACCTTCTGATCATCCACCATGACCCTCTCGATCGCTGCGATCGACTTCTCACGGCTGATATCAAAATGGGTCATCATCCTGGGCAATATGGAAAGACCTCGCAGTGCGATCGCAGGCAATGTATATATCTCCTGTTCCATCGGACATCCTTTCTGGCAGGATCTGCGTGCGCAATGTGTATCTGTAGTCAAGGGCAGATCTGTGCACGGAGCCCGCCGTTCTTACAGACGCGTTTTACGCGCCCAAAAAGAGGCGCTGCCTAAACTGTCCCAGTTCTGCAACGCCATCCTTTCATCTCCATCTGTTATATCGTTCTCTTATCGCGGCATCGTATAGGATCGCTCTACGCGATCTCCCCCGACTGCTTTTTTCTGAGCCGTCTGGAAGTACTCCCTCTGGGTACTGCCATATCGCGGTACACGATCTCCGGCTGGCCTGTCCCGTCCACCACAGGTGCTGTGATCGTCACGATCCCGATGGTGTCGTCAGAAGGGATCTCGTACATCAGATCCGTCATCACCTTTTCTAATATCGCCCGCAGGCCTCTTGCACCGGTCTTGCGCTCTGCCGCCATCTTGGCCACTGCCAGCAATGCGTCCTGAGTGAACTCCAGCTTCACATCATCCAGCTCGAACAGCTTCTGGTACTGCTTGGTCAGAGAGTTCTTCGGCTTAGAGAGGATCTGGACCAGGGCGTTCTCATCCAGCATGTTTAAGGATACGGTCACCGGGACACGGCCGATGAATTCCGGGATCAGCCCGAACTTCGTTAAGTCCTCCGGGAGCACCTTCCTTAACAGCTCGTCGATGTTCGTCTTATTTTTCTCCACGATCGTGGCATTGAACCCGATGGAGCCAGCATGGAGGCGCTGCTCCACGATCTTCTCCAGTCCGTCAAAGGCACCGCCGCAGATGAACAGGATGTTCGTGGTATCGATCTGCAGAAGCTCCTGATGGGGATGCTTCCTTCCGCCCTGAGGCGGTACGCTGGCCACCGTGCCCTCCAAGATCTTTAAGAGAGCCTGCTGGACCCCTTCGCCGGAGACATCCCGGGTGATGGATACGTTCTCCGACTTCTTGGTGATCTTATCGATCTCATCGATGTAGATGATCCCGTACTCCGCCTTGCTGATATCATAGTCGGCAGCCTGGATCAGCTTCAGGAGGATGTTCTCCACATCCTCGCCCACATATCCGGCCTCGGTCAGCGCTGTGGCATCCGCGATCGCAAAAGGAACGTTTAAGATCTTCGCCAGGGTCTGTGCCAGATAAGTCTTTCCTGAACCGGTGGGGCCCAGCATCAGGATATTGCTCTTGGCGATATCCAGGTCGATATGCTTCGATGTAGTGACTCGTTTATAATGGTTATATACGGCTACGGAAAGCACCCGCTTCGCCTCTTCCTGGCCGATCACATATTCATCCAGAAAAGACTTGATCTCCTTCGGCTTCATCAGATTGATCTCACTAAAAGCCTGATACTCCTCTTCTTCCATCTCTGCAAATTCTTCTTCCAGGATCTCAGAGCACAGCTCGATGCATTCATCACAGATAAATACATTGTTCGAGCCGGCGATCAGCTTCCGCACCTGATCCTGGGTCTTCCCGCAAAATGAGCATCTGACCTTATCCTCTGCTCTGCCAGGCATACATCCACCTCATTTCTACCAGCATCAGCGGCTGGTGATCACTTTATCGATGAGGCCGTAAGCCATGGCCTCATCGGCTGTCATATAATTGTCTCGCTCTGTGTCTCTCTCGATGATCTCCAAAGGCTGGCCCGTGTTCGCAGACAAGATCTCATTTAACTTTTTCCTGGTCTGTAAGATCTTTTCCGCCACGATCTTGATCTCCGTGGCCTGGCCCCTGGCTCCGCCGGAGGGCTGATGGATCATGACCTCTGCATTGGGCAGCGCCATACGCTTGCCTTTGGTGCCGCCTGCTAAGAGGAAAGCGCCCATGCTGGCCGCCATGCCGATGCAGATCGTGGAGACATCGCATTTGATATAGTTCATGGTATCATAGATCGCCAGACCGGCAGATACGGAGCCGCCCGGGCTGTTGATGTACAAAGAGATATCCTTTCCCGGATCCTCCGACTCTAAAAACAGGAGCTGTGCCACGACGATGCTCGCGGAGGTGTCCGTGACCTCCTCCCCTAAAAATATGATCCGGTCCTTTAACAGACGGGAATAGATATCATAGGAACGCTCGCCCCGACTGGTAGCTTCAACAACATAAGGTATCAGACTCATGACTCTTCTCCTTTCCATTCAGATGATGGTAGACCACTGTGCGCCAGATCCTCACAACAAAGTTGCAGCACTCTCCCGCTGGATACGCCGGCAGAGACTGCTGCAATCTTCTCGTAGATCTTCCGTACCTTTATACTAATTTCGCCTCGGCCACAAGGAAGTCCACTGCCTCCTGGACAGCCAGATCCTTTCTCATCCGCTCCATCTCGCTGTCGCCCATGTATTCTCTCAGCTTCGCCGCTTCCATCTTGTACATCTCTGCCATCTTCTGGATCTCTTCGTCGATCCTCTCCTCGGTCACCTGGATCGCCTCAGCCTCGACCACTGCCTCCAGCACCAGTCTGGTACGGATCCTCCGCTCTGCCTCAGGCTTCATCTGCTCCTTGAGCATAGCAACGGTCATGCCGGCGTACTCCATATACTGGTCCATGGAGATCCCCTGGCTCTGCATGCGGCGGGCATAATCCTGGACCATGTTCTCTACCTGGCTATCCAGCATCGGCTCCGGGATGTCCATAGCAGCCTTGGCCACCACAGCCTCCACTACCGCATCCTCGTTCTTGGTCGCCGCTTCTTTCGCCTTCTTATCCTGCAGTTTCTCCTTTAAGTCAGCCTTATACTCTTCTAATGTATCAAACTCGGAGACCTCTCCCGCAAATTCATCGTTGATCTCCGGAAGCTCTTTCTTCTTGATCTCTTTTACCGTCACCTTAAAGACAGCCGGCTTTCCGGCCAGTCCCTTGACATGGTACTCTTCCGGGAAGGTCACATGGACCTGGCACTCCTCGCCGATAGTCTTGCCGATCAGCTGCTCCTCAAATGTATCGATGAAGGAATGGGATCCGATCGTGAGCGGATAATCCTCTGCGGTGCCGCCCTCAAAGGTCTTGCCGTCCACAGATCCTTCGAAATCGATGATCGTCTGATCGCCGTCCTCTACCGGACGGTCCTCGATCGTCAGCAGCCTGGCGTTCTGCGCCTGCACCCGTACCAGCTCGGCGGAGACATCCTCATCCGTCACTTCCGCGGAAGCCTTCTGCACCTCGATCCCCTTGTAATCCCCTAAGGTGACCTCCGGCTTTAAGGCTACAGAAGCCGTATAGATAAAGCTCTGGCCCTTCCCGATCTGTACCACATCGATCTCCGGCCTGGAAACGATATCCAGAGCGCTCTCCTTCATGGCATCTGCATAGGTCTCATTGATCGCACGGTCTGCGGCGTCCTCATAGAACACCCCTTCCCCGTACATCTTCTCGATCATATTTAATGGGGCTTTCCCTTTTCTGAAGCCAGGAACATTAAAACGGTTCTTGTTCTGCTTGTATGCGGCTTTAATGCACTCATTGAACTGCTCGGCAGGAACTTCTACCGTCAGCTTCGCCATATTATTTTCTGATCTTTCTACTTGTAAACTCATGTTATGGGTTCCCTCCTTGAATCTCCTGTATACTCTGCCTGTGCGCGGCCTGTCCTATGGGCCTTACACTTCAATTTAATACTATAGCATATCCATCTGGCAAATGCCAGCCTAAATTGAAGGAATTTTCGAAAGATGTGACACCTAACACTGATCGTACTGGATAGCCGCCTTTACTGTCGCCGCAGTCTCGCGCCCCACCAATAGACCAGCTAACTCGATCCCCAGGTCCAGAGCATAGCCTAAGCCTCTGGCCGTGGTGATGAGCCTGTCCGTCACTACGCCCTGCTTTGTATACTGGGCCCCGATCAGTTTATCTTCAAAGCCGGGATAACAGGTGGCTTTCTTGCCCTGCAAAAATCCCAAGCCTCCCAGGACGCTTGGAGCGGCACAGATGGCGGCCACACGCCGCTCCTCGCCCAAGGCCTTCTCAAGAGCCTTTGCCAGACCTTCGTGCTCGGCCAGATGCTTTGTGCCGGGCATTCCGCCGGGGAGGAAGATGCAGTCAGCCTCATCAGGCTGGGAATCCTCCCAGAGCATATCTGTGACGATGCTGATCCCATGAGAACCCGTCACGGTCCTTTCACCGGACATGGAGACTAACTTTACCTCGATCCCGCTGCGGATCATCACATCCACCGCCGCCAGGCACTCTACTTCCTCTAAACCTTCCGCTAAACATGCATATACCATCGCTTTCATATCGTTCCCTCTCTCCTTCTTATGATCGATCGCTGTTATACCAATTCCCATTCTGGTCCATCTGCCAGGTATAGTCCTGTCTGCCAGACATCGGCCCGTCGCCCTCCGGGCTCCCGCCTCTGTCCAGCCCCAGGCGCTCCTTCCGCAGTTTTAAGTAGAGCTCTGCATAGGTGGCCTCTTTATAAGGGAGCACAAAGATGCCGCCGATACAACAGGCTAAAAGCCCTAAAAGATCCCATCCGATAAAGGACAGCTCTAAGACCCAGGTGTCAAATTTATTCCCGTCCATCATCACCTTGCTGAGCCGGAAGATCTCATGCCGGTCCATCTCCGGATATTCCGCAGCCAGATAGGGGACCATGTAGTACTCATAATGCTTGATGATCCCGGGGATGACAAAGCACAGGGTCCACAGCCATTCAAAGAGGCCCCGGAAGAACTGGATCTTCACGATGTTCAGATAACGCCCTTTCTTAAAGCCGCCGAACAATTCCTCAAAGCCCGCGTTCCGCTGTTCCATAGTGCTCATGGTGAAATAACGGCATTTCCCCACCTGGACCACATTGGATACAAAACAGGCAAACACATTGCCTGCCAGGGCGATCACAAGGATCACCGCCAGCGCCACCAGGATGACCCCCACTGCAAGACCCAGATCGCCGGAAAGGCTCTCGCTCTCTATATTGCTGGTGTACCCGCTCTGAGCCGGGAGGCTGATATTGATCCCTTCGCCGGCATTCCCTCCTAAAAGCCCTGCCACAAAGGTGACCAGCAGCCCATACCAATAATACTGCTTGAGCCCGGCCTTAGCCCGGCTCTTTAATTCCTCTCTCGTCCACATGATATCTCTATCCTCCTTACCCTGTCCCTGAGACTATCGATCCTCTACGCGGTCCTTTCCCAGCATGTAGGAAAGGATGAACACAAATATAGCCTGCCCTATAAAAGGAAGGAAGAAGATCAGCAGCCACGCGTCCACCAGGTGACCTTTCTTTCGGATCCTCTTTGCCATTGCCTTAACACCTTTTTCCGTCTGGCTTTGCAAGCCCTCTCCTGTCTTCATATGTCTTTATCCTCCTTCTGTATCCGCCTTTCTTGCGCTGTCTATTCTATCGCCATCTGGGCGGTGTTCGTTTTAGTATAGCACAAAGCAGCATGTGTTGAAAGAGCAAAACAGAAAAAGACATAAGGGTGCCGATCTTTCCCTTGAACTCCCGCCCATTTCCATGTTATCCTATCTGAAAAAAGGTTTTTCTTAGATAGAAAGGAGTTTTTATGGAGATCGAACGCAAATACCTGGTGGCCCAGCTGCCAGCGGACTATACCGCCTATCCCTCCAGCCACATCGAGCAGGGCTATCTAAACACCGATCCTGTGGTCCGGGTGCGCAAGGAGGACGGAACGTACTACCTGACCTACAAAGGGAAAGGGCTCTTAGCCCGAGAGGAGTATAACCTGCCGTTGACGGAAGGATCCTATCGGCATCTGATCCAAAAGGCCGACGGGATCGTGCTCACCAAACGCCGCTATAAGATCCCTCTGTACAGCCGATACCCGAACAAAGAAGGCCTCTCCCTCACGATCGAGCTGGATGTTTTTGAAGGCGCATATGCAGGGCTGCTATTGGCAGAGGTGGAATTCCCCTCTGTGGAAGCTGCCGAGAGCTTCAGCCCCCCTGCCTGGTTCGGCCGGGATGTGACCTTCAGCGGAGAGTACCAGAACAGCCGCCTGAGCACAGCTCTGCAGCCGTTCCCCAAAAATAGGGGCATGGACTGTCCGCCAGCTGAGTGACCATACACCAAGATCTTGTAAAGCATACCCATATATCGTTTTTGTCGGTCAGCGGCGACACACGTTGGCGGTGACACACCCGAACGGCATCGGCGCCATGATCTACAGACCTGCGCTACGTCAGGACTGCGGTCCATACAGTCTTTCCAGCATCGCCAGGAGGCGGTCATTGTCCTCTTTCTGTCCCACGCAGGTCCGGTAATAGCTGCCATCCAGCCCGTGATAGTCCTGGCAGGAGCGCAGCAGGAGCTTTTGCTCCAAGCAGGCCTTCCCCAGACGTCCATCCTCCGCGCCTGGCCGCAGGTCTTTGAAAAGCAGGTAGTTGGCCTGAGAAGGACAGACCCAGAAGCCCAGGGCCTTCAGACCCTGGGCCAGCTGCTCTCTCCCCTCCCGGACCACCTGTCTGGTCTTTATCCGATATGCCTCTTCCTTCAGCGCCGCCTCCCCCGCCATCTGCGCCGTCAGCGACACCGGCCAGGGCTGGCGGACTCTTTCCATGGCCTTAAGCAACTGTCTGTCCATGGTCAGACAATACCCCAAACGGAGCCCCGCCATCCCATATATCTTGGTGAAAGCCTTCAGGACCACCATATGGGGGAAACGCTCCAGCTCCGGGACCATGGAATAGCGTTCCGGATCCTCCAAAAAATCCAGGAAACACTCATCCACGATCAGCCGGATCCCTGCGCCTTCCGCAAAAGCCGCCAGTTCAGCCACCTCCCGCCGCTCAACAGCCAGACCAGTGGGATTGTTCGGGTTACAAAAAAAGAGAGAGCTCTGCTGGCGCAGCAGGCGATGGTCCTGCCATCCGGCGGACATCTGTCCGATCAGGCGATGTACATCCGGCTGAAGATCCTCTTCCTTTCGGAGAGCGAGATAGGAGATCTCCACTCCCCCGCCGGTCAGCGCCTGCTCATAGCCGGAAAAGGTGGGCGCCAAAAGCCAGCCCTTCCGCAGGCGCTCACCAAAGACCATCTGAAAGAGCAGATCCGCCGCCCCGTTCCCGCACAGCACCGCATCCTCCGGGACCCGGTGCCTTTCGGCCAGCTTCCTGGTCAAGCTCCGACAGCGGCTGTCCGGATATCGCTCACAGATCTGAGCCGACTTACGGACCGCCTCCTTCACCCCCTCCGGCGCTCCCAGCGGATTGCTATTGACCGAATGATCCCATAAGATCTCCTGGCTGTAGATATCCCCGCCATGGTAAAACTCCATCCTATTCCCTCCCTCTGTCATTTCTTTACCCATCATAACAAAAAAAGAACGCCTTATCAATCAAAACAAAAGCTGCGCCCAGATCTCAGACGCAGCTCTCTCAACCTATCTTTCTATCATGTCCATCCGTTCTATCGCTTCTGTCCCTGTGCCAGCTTCCCTTTCTCTCCCAGCTCCGGTATGGTCAGCCCCAGCTTGCCGATGACCGCGCCCGCCAAGATGCCACCAATGATCAGGCAGCAGTTAAGGGTCGTGCCGATAGCCGCAGCCGGTGCTACCCCCTTTCAAAACTGCGCCAGTTGCTGTATACAAGATAAAACCCCCGAGACAGCGGACTGTCCCGAGGGATCGTTCTTTTCTTTTATGCGCTCTATATTTATGCCAGCTTGCTCTTTGCCAGCTCAGCCAGCTTTGCAAATCCTTCTGCGTCGTTGATCGCCATGTCGGAGAGCATCTTGCGGTTGATCTCCACACCAGCCACCTTTAAGCCGTGCATCAGCTTGCTGTAGGATAATCCATTGATCCGTGCGGCAGCGTTGATACGCGCGATCCACAGGCTGCGGAACTGTCTCTTCCGCTCCTTACGTCCGGCATACGCGCTGGTCAGAGCCCGCATAACGGACTGCTTTGCGATCCTGTACTGTTTGGAACGGGCGCCTCTATAGCCTTTCGCCAGCTTTAATACTCGATTATGTCTTTTTTTTGCGTTTAAACCGCCTTTTACTCTTGCCATAGGTCAATTTCCTCCTTTTCTCAACATTCGAACACTACAGATAGGGTAAGATCTTCTTCATCACCTTGCTGTTTGTTGCATCTGTAACGATATCTTTCCTAAGATTTCTCTTTCTCTTCGTAGTCTTCTTAGTCAAGATGTGGGACTTGTAAGCCTTGTTCCTCACCAGTTTTCCGGTTCCAGTCACTTTGAAACGCTTTGCAGCAGCTCTTTTGGTCTTTAACTTCGGCATATCGATTTCCTCCTTCAATTCCTTCTATTTTTTTAATGCTTTTGCAGTTAAGAACATGACCATGGTCCTGCCTTCCACCTTGGAGGGCTTGTCGATGACAGCGATATCAGCCAGACTCTCAGCGAATTCGTCAAGGATATACCTGGATTGGTTCATATGGGCCATCTCTCGACCGCGGAAACGTAATGTGACCTTTACCTTATTTCCTTTTTCCAGGAACTTTCTGGCAGCGGCGGTCTTGGTGTTCAGGTCATTGGTATCGATGTTCGGAGATAAGCGGACCTCTTTCAGTTCGATGATCTTCTGCTTTTTCTTAGCTTCCTTTTCTTTCCGGACGAGCTCATATCGATACTTGCCGTAATCGATGATCTTACATACCGGCGGCTTTGCCGTCGGCGCGATCTTGACCAGATCCAATTCTACTTCCTGCGCCATCTTGTAAGCATCCCTGGCAGACATGATGCCTAACTTTTCCCCATGTTCGCCGATCAGAAGGACCTCCCTGTCTCTGATCTGTTCGTTAATCATTAATTCGCTAATAGTCGTACACCTCCTGGATAGATAAAATAAAAGTGGATAGGCAGCCTATCCACTTGATCTAAGCATACAGACCGGCAAAACGCGTATGGCACATCTTGCCAGAAGTCCTGTGGTACATACAGAAAGCCTGCTGCTGGCAGCCTTTCCATGTACGTATGCATATAGACCCAGGTCACTGGTCAAGCGTTCTAACGCTACCGTGCCAGGGTGAGGTGGATACCTGCTTTCCTGCGGCCGCTCTCACGACCTTCCTAACTCTACCATGATTTGACCGGTCTGTCAACCACTTTTTCCGCTGCACAGTCGTCGGTCCTGCGGCGTAGGAAAGGGCTTTCCTGGTCAACCAGCGGACAGTGCCCCATCCCGATGAGCGCCCGCCCGCTCCACCAGATCCGCAAAAAGCTTGTTCATCACCGGAGCTGTGTGGATCAGATCCTCCGGATGCCACTGAACGGACAGGATCTGTCCCGTCTCATCCTCCAGTCCCTCGATCGTCCCGTCGTCGGCCCTGGCCGTGACCTTCAGCCCTTTTCCCAGCGCCTTTACCGCCTGATGGTGCATGGAATTGGTGGCCACCCGGCCTGCTCCGATCAGAGAAGCCAGCCTGGTCCCCTCCTCCACCTGCACATGGTGGGTCAGGTAGCTCCGGTCGAACTTCTGCATATGCTGGACCAGATCCTCCCCCTGGAGAGATACATCCTGATAAAGGCTCCCTCCAAGGAGCACGTTCAAGAACTGGTGTCCTTTGCAGATCCCCAGCATAGGGATCTTTTTCTCTAAGGCGATCTGTCCCAGCTTGAACCAACCGTCGTCCACCTCCGGACGGAAGGCCTCGATCACCGGCAGCGGCTCTTCACCATAGTACCAGGGGGTCACATCCTCCCCGCCCGGATACAGGAGACCATCGCAGGCAGATATCGCCTCCTCCGGGTCCGCTGCTGCCACGGAAGCCGGGATGAGGACCGGGATACCGCCGTTCCTGAAGATGGAATCGATATTAGCACTGCTGGTAAATGCAAACTCACTGCTGATATAATGGGTGGACTGGGACATCCTTGTGAGCCCAAGGATCCCGATCACCGGTCTTTTTCCCTCTCGCATATCCATCTGTACCTCTTTTTCTATCCGGACCATGCACCGCCAATGGCACAGGCCCATTGTCAAAGTTTTTGGAGGCCGCTCCTATAAGCCTCATCAGCGTGACAGGATATCCTGCCGGCAGATATGACGGATCTTCTCCTCATCCAGCCCCCGGATCACCCGGACCGCCAGATCCACAGCCGCCTCCAGATCCTTTTTCGCGCAGAAATTATAATGGGTATGGATGTAACGGCTGGGCACGCCCAGCACCAGCACCGGCACTGCCCTGCCCGTCAGGCTGATCTCGCCCGCATCCGTGCTGCCGCCTCTCCTCACCGCCTCCTGGTAAGGGATCCCATACTCCTTTGCCAGCCCGACCGCATACTCGATAAAGACCGGGTTGGACACATAGCTCCTGTCCATCCTGCGGATCTGCACGCCGCTCTTCATCCGGCACTGGGCCTGGGTGGCGCTGAAATAAAAATCATCGGAGGGAGATCCTTCAAAAACGATCGCCAGATCCGGCTTTACCACCTGCGCCGTCACCCGCGCACCGCGCATCCCCACTTCCTCCTGGGCGGCAAATGCCCCTGTCACGTTCACTGCCAGCTCATCCCGATGGGGATAGAGCTGTTCCATGGTATCCACGATACAGGCACAGCCCGCCCGGTTATCAAAGGCCTTGCCCAGACAGACGCCATGCTCCTCATCATAAGAAAAATCTACAGCCGGCGCCATAGGGTCGCCCACAGAGACGCCGAAGTCCTCTTCCACCTCTTTTCGGCTGGTAGCGCCGATGTCCACATACATCGACTCGATCTCCAGGTCCTGGGCCGCTCTCTCCTTGGCGTTCATAAAATGGATCGGTTTGGAAGCGATGACCCCTTTCACCAGCTTCCCGCTCCTGGTGCGGATGACCACCTCATGGGCCGGGATATTGGAGATGACAAAACCGCCCAGCATGATGATCCCCAGGACGCCGTTATCATGGATCGTCTGTACCATGAACCCACACTCGTCGGTATGGGCATCCAGCTGGAGGACAGGCCTTCCTGCCCTTGCGCCGGGCATCCTTGCATATAGATCGTTCATCGCATCATTTTCCACTTCAAACCTTTTGCAGTAGTCCGCTATGGTGCGGATCACCTCTTCTTCAAATCCACTTGGCCCAAACGCATCTGAGATCCGGCCAAACATCTGCATATCCATTGCTGCAACTCTCCTTTTGCTCTTCTTGTTTATAGCATCAACAGCAGACTGTCCCTCCTGTCTGTCCAGGACAGCCTGCTCTGTCGCTTTCCTATCCATACGTCCGCCGACGCGTTCCCATACAAAGCATTTAATAGACCACGAAACAATGTGCCGTCACCACATCCATCCACCGCCGGGCCACCAGCCGGTCCGTAAAGGTATCCACCTGCTCCATCCCCGGATAGAAGGACATCTGATAAGCCTTCTTCCAATCTTTGAAGGTGACCTCATATTCAAAACGCTCCGGCAGATCCAGCCTGCAGCCAGGATCGCAGGTCCGCCCGGCCAGCGCCTTTTTTACCCCGGCGCGTATCCTTTCCTCCACCCGGCCAGGCGGCTCGCAGATCGTAGCCCCTCCGGTCCCCCGCTTGGTCACGGCGGTCTCGATCCCCGGCACCAGCTCCTTTGCCAGGCTGCAGATCGCCTCGTCGCCGGAAAGGAACAGGATCGGCACGCCGTGGCTGGCCGCCGTATAGCTGTTCATCATGAACTCGCTCATGTACATCCCGTTTAAACGTATGTACAGACTGTTCCCCGTGGAGGTATGGCTGATCGAAAACCTCGGGTTCCCGGCCGGCGCGTGATAACCGATATACAGGACGCCGTCAAAGCTGTCGTCGATCCCCCACATCATGTTATACGGATGGCCGCTCTTTCCCCGGATCAAGGTCACATAGTCCGGCATCTTGAGCGGATCGATGTTCGATGCATCCCCATGCCCGTCCTTCACCACGATATGATCTGCGCCCATGGAATGCGCCGTCTCACAGGCCGCAAGGACCTCTTTTGTCATTTCCTCCGCATAAGCCCGGTATACGCTTTCCTGCTTGTGGGCCTCTGCCGGTATGGCTAGTCCGGCGCAGCCTTCTATATCCGCACTGATGAACAATCTCATGATCGTAAAAGACCCCTTTCTTGATATCGTACTGTATTCTATCACCACAGAAGGCTTTTGTCAATTTGATGCTGGAACCCATTTTGGACCGCTCCCGATCTATAAAGAGAAGAGCTCCCCCTGCCGCCTAGACCCGAAAACAGCTGCCGCCGATGAATTCCCGCAGGATCGAGTTCTTCGGCACGTCTTCGCTGCTGAGGCCCAGGAAATAATCCAGGAATTTTAACAAACGCTTTGCCTCCACATACTCCAGGCTGTCCTTGGGGATCCCAAAGAGCAGCGGCTCCGCATACTGCTTTAGGACCGCCAGCTCATAGACCAGCGCGGAATTGAACATCGCATCAACGTTCTCCTGGTAGGGGAAGATATTGTGCTCCTCGCCGCTGCGGACAGAATCCCACATCCTGATCGTATCCTGGGCGCTCTTTCCCCTGGTCCTGGCATCCCGCACGATCCGGCGCAGCAGCCTTCCGTCGGTGGTGGGCACCCGGTTGTGCTCGTCGATGTTCAAGGAGGTCAGCGCGCTGATATAGATCTTGAACTTGCTCTCCTGGGGAAGGGCGTAGGACAGTCGGTCATTTAACCCGTGGATGCCCTCGATCACCAGGATATCCTCCGGGCCCATGGTCAGATAGTCGCCTTTATATTCCCGCTTCCCGCTGATGAAGTTATAGCGGGGCAGCTGTACCCGCTCGCCTGCCAGGAGGCTGGACATATCCAGATTGAACTGCTTCAGGTCGATGCACTCCAACGCCTCATAATCATAATTCCCATTGGCATCCCTGGGGCTGTCCTCCCGGTTGACATAATAGTCGTCCACCCCTATAGGATGAGGGTTCAGGCCGATCGCCATCAGCTGGATGCTGAGACGGTGGGAAAAGGTGGTCTTTCCGGAAGAGGAGGGGCCCGCGATCATCACGAACTTCTTTGACCGGTCCGCTCCGATCCTGGCCGCGATGTCGCCTATCTGCTTTTCCATCAAGGCCTCTTCGATCAGCATCATCTGGCTGGCCCGGCCCTGGGCGATCCGGTCGTTCAAATCCCCTACATCTGCCAGCTTTAAGCGTCTGCCCCGGTCGCAGGACTCCTTTAATACCTGGAACAGCTTATCCTTTGGCTTAAATGGATCCACCACCTTGGGGTCTGCCCCCGGGAACAGGAGCACAAAGCCGTCCTGGTAGAGGACCAGGTCAAAATACTTCAGATAGCTGGCATCCGGCACCATATAGCCGTAAAAATAATCCTCAAAGCCGTCCATCTCGTAAAGGTTCACATTGGAGACCCGGCGGTAATTGAACAGCCGTTCCTTGTCATACATCCCGTGCTCATGGAACAGATCGATCGCCTTTTTTGTGGACATGCTCCGTTTCACGATCGGCATCCCCTGGTCCACATACGCCAGCATCCTGGCCTTCACCTGTCCTAAAAATGCCTCTGTCAACAAAAGCCCGTCCAGCACCGGCTTTACAAAATAGCCGTTGCCCAGAGAGAAATCCACGATCAGATTCTTTACTTTGCCCTCTCCCGCGATCTCATAAAAGGCCTTTAAGAGCAAGAACTTCAAGCTCCTCCTGTAGGTCAGCATCCCTGCCTTGTCTTTTGCGGTGACGAACTCCAGCTGCCTGCAGTCCTCCACATTCTTGTGCAGCTCCTGCAGCTTCCTGTCCGCCAGGACCAGCAGGATATCATCTGCATACTCCTTCTGGTGCTCCCTGGCCACCTCCAGCCAGGTCGTCCCTTTTGCGTATCCTTTCTCAACCCCATCGATCATGATCCGAACCACGAAACATCCTCCTTCTATATGTATTTTTCTCTTGGCCCCCCCGCTCCACCTGGCAACCGGCTCAGAGCACCGCAGCCGGGAACACCACCGGCGCTCTCACCACCTGCACCTGCTCTCCCAGCCGGCTTTTTAAGTAGCTCTCCATATGCTCCATAAAGATGTGCTCCAGCCCGTAATGCCCGGCATCGATCACCGCCATCTGTCTTGCCACGCTGTCGATCCCGTCATGGTGGCCGATATCTCCCGTCACCAGCACATCCGCCTCCCATCTAAGAGCCGCGCCGATCATGCTGCCCCCAGACCCCGGAGAGACCGCGCAGACCCTGAGTTTTCGCACCGATCCCAGATCCCCGTACACGGTCACGAAGGGAAGGCCGAAGACCGCTTTCACCCTTTCTGCCAACTCACGCAAAGTGGGGGCTGCCGTCAATATCCCCACCTTTCCGATCCCATAGGGCACGCCGTCCTTCTCCCCCTCGGTCTCCAGGATACGACTATCCGTCAGCCCGATCTTAGACGCTGCCAGATCCGCCATACAGCCGGGCGCGCTGTCATAGTTCGTGTGCATGGCATAGCAGCAGATGCCGTTCTGGATCAGCTTGATCACGCGACGCCCGATAAAGTCCCCGCCGTCGATCCTTTTTAAAGGCTTGAAAATCATAGGATGATGGGTCAGCAAAAGATCTGCCCCCTCTCTCACCGCATCCTCGATCACCAGGTCCGTGGCATCTAACGCCAGATAGACCTTTTTCACTTCTTTTTCTTTCCAGCCCACCAAAAGTCCCGGATTGTCCCAGCTGCAGGCCATAGACCGGGCAGCCAGCTCCTCCAGGACCTGGATCATCTCTTCACATCGCATCCCATATCCTCCTGTACTTCTCTGACCATAGCCAGCTGCTTTACGATATCCTCCCTGGCTGCGGCCGCGGCGGCTGTATCCCGCCCCTCCAGTCCCTGGAGGATCTTCTCCAGCCGTTCTCCTTCTTTTCCCAAAAAGCTGCGCAGCACCTGATCTTTGCCCTCGATCAGCTTCTTTCCATACAGATACCAGGACTGCCTTTTATATGTACCCGTCTCTTCCTTTCCTCTCCCGGCCAGGAAAACGGTATAATATTTCCCTTCATCCAGGACCATCGCCTCCTCAAGGAGCAGAAAGCCCTCCGCCTCCAGATAGCGCCGCACCTTCTCTACGTCTGACTGGGGAGAAAGCACAAAATGCCCTATGCTCTCCCACACATGCCGCCCCTCCTCTAGGATCCGCAGCAGCAGCTCGCCTCCCATCCCGGCGATCACCACCGTATCCGCGTCTCCCGGCCCGAGTCCGGACAGCCCGTCGCATAAACGTGTCTCGATCTTATCCTCCAGCCCTCTGGCCCGGATATGGTCCCTGGCCCGTTTTAAAGGCCCTTCCCCCACATCCATGGCGATGGCCCCGGGACACAGTCCCGTCTCCACCAGGTGGATCGGGATATAGCCATGATCCGTCCCTACATCTGCTATCCGGTCTCCCTCCGGCACAAAGGAAGCCACCAGCTCCAACCGTTTTGATAACTTCATCTTTGCTCCTGTCTGTCAGTCCAGATAATCCTTCAATTTCCTGCTGCGGCTGGGATGGCGCAGCTTTCGCAGGGCCTTGGCCTCGATCTGGCGGATCCGCTCTCTGGTCACATTAAATTCCTTTCCCACTTCCTCTAAGGTCCTGGGCCGTCCGTCATCCAGCCCAAAACGCAGCCGCAGCACCTTCTGCTCCCGCTCCGTCAGCGTATCTAAGACCTCCATCAGCTGCTCATGGAGCAAGGTAAAGGTAGCCGCGTCGATCGGCACCTGCACATGCTCGTCCTGGATGAAATCCCCCAGATGGCTGTCGTCCTCCTCCCCGATCGGGGTCTCTAGAGAGACCGGATCCTGGGCGATCTTCATGATCTCCCGCACCCGTTCCACCGAGATGTCCATCCTCTCTCCGATCTCCTCCGGCGCAGGCTCCCGCCCCAGCTCCTGGAGGAGCTGGCGGGAGGTCCGGATCAGCCGGTTGATCGTCTCCACCATATGCACCGGGATACGGATCGTCCTGGACTGGTCCGCGATCGCACGGGTGATCGCCTGTCGGATCCACCAGGTGGCGTAGGTGCTGAACTTATAGCCTTTTGTATGGTCGAATTTTTCTACTGCCTTGATCAGCCCTAAGTTCCCCTCCTGGATCAGATCCAAAAAATGCATCCCCCGCCCTACATAACGCTTGGCGATGCTGACCACCAGGCGCAGGTTGGCTTCTGCCAGCCGTTTCTTCGCCCACTCGTCCCCCAGCTCGATCTTCTTTGCCAGCGCGATCTCTTCCTCCATGGACAAGAGCGGGACCTTCCCGATCTCCTTTAAGTACATACGGACCGGATCTTCCAGGCTGACCCCTTCCGGGACAGACAGATCCAGCTGGTCTACATCGATCTCCTCTTCCTCCTCCAGCTCGTCCTCCGAGAAAAGATCGGGATCGATATCCAGCTCATCCTCCGTCACCTGCAGCACATCCACCTGGTTCCCATCCAAAAGCTCATAGATCCGCTCCCATCGCTCCACACTCAGTGCCTCTGGGTTAAAATGCTCCTGGATCTCTTTTTTCTCAAGGACATTTTTTCTTTTCCTGGCCAACTCCAACAGGCTGGCCAGCTTTTCCTCAAAAACTTCCGTTTTTTCTTCCATATCCCCATCCTTCCACCGTGATCAGGCTATCCCTACTATCCTCTCCCTTGCTATAAGGAAATATGCAGACTGCGCAGAGCTGCCTGCTCTTTGATGATCTGCTGTAACCGGTTTAAGTCTGTCGCCTGCTTTCTGGCCTGCTCTAAGCTGTTTTCCTTTACCTTCCGCAGGATCTCCGAGAAGGCCTTCCGCTGCTCCTCATTGCTCAGCGAGTCTTTCACGCTGGCATGGAAGAGCGCCGCCACCTCCCTGTACTGCTCTTCATCATCGATGAAGTCATCCAATATAGCCGCCGGACAGGCCTTACCCTGGGACAGATCTTTAAAGACCCGCTCCGCCACCTTTCTGTACAGTGGATCCACAAAATCCTCTGCCGAGATGATGGCCTCCACCTTCGGATACAGCGCAGGGTCCTCGATCAGCCAGGTCAGCAAGAGCCGCTGAGCCCTCCGGACCCCCTCTTCCCTGCCTTTAAGGGACGGCTGGCGCCTTCCTGCCCTGGCTCCGCCGATCCGTCCGGATCCGTCTTGCAACAGACCAGCCCCGTCATATCCTGCTGGAGCGATCGGCATATACCCGTCCGGCCCGTCTGCAGACGATCCGCTCCCGGGAATGCCGGCCCCATCCGACCGTCCTGTCCCATCCGGCCGGCTTCTCCCGGCGAGATCTGTCCCGGACGGATCTGCTCCCAGCCTGCCCGCTTTTTTAGGCGCACCGGCCCCGGCCTGTATCCCGGAGCCGCCGGCTGCCCTGGAGCCGGGGACAAAGTGGCTGGCCATCCGGTCCACCAGCCTTTTCAGATCCTCATAGGGGATAAAATGCTCCCTGGACACAGCCTGGATATAGTTATCTCGCTCCAGGCGCTCTCTAAACTCCAAAAGCTTCCCCGCCGTTTCCTGATAGAATTTAGTCTTTTGCTCCGGATCTTCCATATCGAACTGCCTGCGCAGCACATCGATCTCGAAGAGGAAGCTGTTCTTTGACCTTTCGATCCGTTCCCGGAAACGATCCGCCCCCAGGTTCTTGACGAACTCATCCGGGTCCTTATGAGGGGTCATGTCCAGCACCTTCACCGACATGCCCGCTTCCTTTAAGATCGGGATCGCCCGTTGCGCTGCCTTCACCCCGGCCTCGTCGCTGTCGTAGGTCAAGATCACCTGATCCGTATAGCGTTTTAAAAGGACCGCCTGCTGGCTGGTGAACGCGGTCCCGAGAGAGGCCACCGAATTGCTGAACCCGGCCTGGTGCAGGGCGATCACATCCATATAGCCTTCACAGATCAGGATGTACTTTTCCCGGCAGGTCCTGGCGTAATTGAGCCCGAAGAGATTGCGGCTCTTGTCAAAGAGCTTTGTCTCCGGTGAGTTCAGATATTTCGGCTTGCCCTCCCCCATCACACGTCCGCCGAATCCGATCACCCGGTTATTGATATCCATGATCGGGAACATGACCCGGTTCCAGAACTTATCCCGGCTCCCCCTCTCCTCTATGGTCACCAGACCGGTCTCTTTTAAGAGGTCATCCGCATAACCTTTGCTCTTTAAGAACCGATAAAGATCGTCGCTGGTCTTGTTGGAATACCCCAGACCGAACCGGCGGATCGTATCGTCGCTCAGCTGTCGTCCCTTTAGGTAATCATAGCCCTGCTTCCCCTGAGGCTGCTTTAACTGATGATAAAAATAATTGGCAGCCAGCTTATTGATCTCGAGGAGCGTTTTCTTTAGATCCTCCTGTGCCCGCTCCTTTTGGCTGTACTCCCGTTTGGGCAGCGCGACCCCGGCCCTGTCCGCCAGAAACTGAAGCGCCTCCCCAAAGGTATAGTTTTCATATTCCATGATGAAAGTGATCACATTCCCGCCCACGCCGCAGCCAAAACAGTGATAGATCTGCTTTCCCGGCGACACGGAAAAAGAGGGGGACTTTTCATGATGGAAGGGGCACAGGCCAAAATAGTAGTTCCCCTTCCGCTGGAGGGTGACATAACCGGACACCACATCCACGATATCATTCCTCGTCCGCACTTCCTCCAGCACTTCTTCCGGATAACGCATGAGATCCTTCCTTTCCTTCCTGCATCCTTGCACACGTCCGTGCATCCTGGATCATTTAGGCTTTCCAGGCCCGGGGGATGAACAGCTCTTCAAATTTATCGATCGCATACCGGTCGCTCATGCCGGCTATGTAATCGCAGACCACACGCTCCTTCTTCTCTCCCAAGCCCATCATGACCTGGTATTCGTTCGGGAGCTGGTCCACATGGCAGCAATAGTATTGGTACAAAAAAATAAGGAGATGCTGGGCCTTATCCTCCTCGCCCTTAGGGATATCGCTGCAGTACACATTATCGAACATCCACTGCCGCAGCCCCTTCATAGCCTCCTCCATCCCCGGCGACATCAAGACCTGGGGCTTATCCAGGCTGTTGGCGATGATATCATGGATCGCCAGGTTGAGCCGCTCCCGCACACTGTGGCCCAAAACATCGGTAAACTGTGCCGGGAGCTCTTCCTCCACGAACAGCTTGGCCCGGATCGCGTCGTCGATGTCGTGATTGATATAGGCGATCTTGTCAGACAGGCGGACCACCGCCCCCTCAAGTGTGGACGGATGGCCGCTGGTCCTGTGGTTCATGATCCCGTCCCGCACTTCCCAGGTCAGGTTTAAGCCCTCCCCGTCCTTCTCCAGCCGCTCCACCACCCGGACGCTCTGCTCATAATGGGCGAATCCGTCCGGGCAGATCCGGTTGAGCACATGTTCACCAGAATGTCCAAAAGGCGTATGCCCCAGATCATGTCCCAGCGCGATCGCCTCCGTCAGATCCTCGTTCAGCCGAAGAGACTTGGATATAGTCCTGGCGATCTGGGACACCTCCAGGGTGTGGGTCAGGCGTGTCCGGTAATGGTCACCCTCTGGTGAAAGGAACACCTGGGTCTTGTGCTTCAGCCTCCTGAACGACTTACTGTGCAAGATCCTGTCCCTGTCCCTCTGATAATCCGTGCGGATATCACAGGGGACCTCCTGTCTGTCCCGCCCCTTCGACCTGCTGGAAAAGGACGCATAGGGGCTGAGATACTGCTCTTCTAACCGTTCCATCGTCTGTCGGACCGTCATGTTCACAGACTCCTTTCTTCCTTTGGTGATATATGGACCAAGGTCCTATGGACATTATACCATGTGTTCCGGTTTTTAACACTATTTTCTTTTTTCACAGAGCGGCTAACGCTCTCGCGCCGGGAGGGACATGTCGCAGCAAGATCCTTAAAACGTCCTCATTTGCAAACAGAAAACTGGCTGACAACCTCTTTTCCCCGGTCTGTCAGCCAGCGCTTCTTTCGTTCCTCATTATTCGTCCTGTTCTAAATTATCGAAGATCTCATGATCATAAAACTCTCGGATAGTCAGCCCTAGTCCCTCAGCCATCTTCTTGATGTTCACTATCCCGGGATTCTTGCTTTTCCCATTCATTATGCTCTTTACGGTAGAAGGCGGCATCCCGGTCTTATACGCCAGTTCATACATGGACAGCCTCTGGGCTTTGCTCAGAGTACGAATACGAGTGATGGTTGCTTCGTTGATGTTCATAGTATAATCTCTCCTTTTCCTTAGTTTAGTCGATAATTGCCTTCTTTGCGGTCGATATAATAGAAAAAACAAATTATTTTGAAAAAATATCACAGTATATATCTTATACTGCAAACAATACCATATCTTGACCTCAGATCCAGTCACTTAATAAACCAGAGAAGCGAAAAACTGTGAACGTAACCTGTGTACGAATAGACGTCTTTTATACTTTTTTCCTAAATCTCCCCTTTCCTTTCCGATCTTTCTATGCATATAATATAACACATCCTTTTTCGGATTTCAAGAGCAACCTTAACGAAGGAAAATATCTCCAGATCCCAGTCGTTACGATCCACACCTACGCAGATCGTTGTATAGGTGCAGGCGCATGACTGGCCACCTCGTCCGCATCCGGATGATCAGCTGGTAAAGGATTCCAGATAGCTGTAGATCTCTTCCATCGTGGGGAACCAGATCCCCTGGCGCAGTCTGGCCCGCTCCGACTCTGGCAGATCCGAGATCGGGATATGGGTATACAGGCAGATCTCCGATGTGTCCCGCCCAAATACCAGCAAAAACCCGTCCTCCGATACAAGAAAAAAATTTCCTTTTGCGCGGACCTGGTCCTGTGCCACTGCCGCCTGATGGATGGGACCATCGTCTTCTTTTGCCGTGCTTTCTGCCATATGCTCTTCTGGCGGGGTCGTTTCGGTCTCCTGCATGGTCTCTTCATTCTCCTGGATCTCCTCGGTCTGGGCCTGCAGCTTCTCGGACCTGGCCTGCAGGAAAAAGAAGCCGGAAGCCAGGCACAGAGACACTGTCCCCAAGAGCAAAAGAAAGCAGATATGATACTTTTTCATGGATCACCCTCCTTGTCAAAGTATAGTATCTGCTTTTTTTTCCATTTTAACCATTCTTTTCGCACGCTTCCCTTTTCGCGGCCCGGCGATCCGGTCAAAGGACATGGAGCCTGCGGGCGATCCGGACCAGCCTGCGGCCGGCCGGCATATCGTATAGCTCCAGCTCGTCTACCGCCCCCAGCCGCAGCAGGCACACCCCATAGACCGCTATGGCCGCCAGCACAGCCGCCAGCACCTGGATCGCCAGCCAGATCCGCCCGGTCGGGACGATCTTGGAGATCCCGAAGGAGACCCCGAAGGAGACCGCTCCCATGATCAGGGCGCATAAAGAGGGCAGGATAAAGGTCTTTTTCCATTCCTGACGATAATGCAGGTATCTCCGGATCGAAAGACCGTTCAGGACGCACATGGTCAGAGCGAAGAGGATATTGGAAAAGATCACTGCATAGATCCCCCACTCCAGCACATAGAGCATCCCCATCAGGATCGCCACATGGAGCGCCAGGGAGATCGCCGAGTTGCGCAGAGGCGTGTCCATACGGTCGATCCCCTGCAAGATCGCATTGGTCACCGTGGACAGGGAATAGAAGACCACAGCGGATGCTCCGGCCATGGTGATCTGGATCAGAAGATCCCCGCTCTTGCTGGGAAAAAGGAGCTGGTCGATCGGAGCCGCCAGGACCGTCAAGCCAACGGTGGCCGGGATGGCGATCAGCATGGAAAAGCGGATCGCTGTGCTCACCTTATCCAGTACCTGCCGCCGGTCCCTGCTGGCCATTGCTCTGGAAAGAGAGGGGATCAGGGAGGAGGACAGGGCATTGGCGATCGCCACCGGGATCATGAACAGCGTATGGTATTTCCCAAAGATCCCCCACTGGGAGGCGATCGCCTCTTCCTGGCCCAGATAAGCCATCCCCTGTCCAAAGAAAAAGTTATCCAGGACCGAGCTGATATTGTAGACCGTACTGCTGAGGACGATCGGCAGGATCGTCATGGTCAATGTCCCGGCCAGCCTTCCATATCCTTCTATCACATGGGAGGTATCCCGACGGCATTGCCGCCGCATGGTCCTTCTGTAGACCAGCATGATGAACAGACAGAACAAAAAGGCGATGAGCGCCCCGGCTCCTGTCCCGATGGTCCCGCCGGCCGCACCGTAAGCATATGCATGCCCGGTACTGCCCTGGGCCAGATCCGTCTCCAGGCCTTTTTGGAACAGGGCCCAGGCGGCCCCGATGCTGACCGCAGCGTTCACCACCTGCTCTAGGATCTGGGAGACTGCCGTGGGCATCATCGTCCCCATGCCCTGGAAATATCCCCGCAGCACGCCTAAAAAGGCCATGATCCAGATCGTGGGGGCCAGGGTGCGCAGAGCATAGCTGGAATAGGGCATCTTCATCGCCCCGGCAAAAAAGTCCGCCCCAAACCATATGGCCATGGCCGCCGCGCCACCGATCAAAGCCGCATAGACCAGAGAAGCCCTTAGGATCCGCACCGCGCTGCGGTAACGGCCCCTGGCGATCCTGGCGGACACCATCTTGGATACAGCCGTAGGAAGGCTGTAGGAGGATACGATCAAAAGGATGGAATAGATGCTGAAGGCTGAGGTGTAATAGCCATTCCCCTCGTCTCCGATGATCCTGATCAGCGGGATCCGGTAGACCAGACCGATCAGCCGCACGATGATCCCGGCCGCTGCCAGGATGCTCCCCTGGACCACAAAATCAGCGCCTTTTGACTTATCTTTGCTTTTTTTCTTATCCGGGCCCCGACCAGGATCCCTGCTGTTATTCACCATAGATCTCCAGTTTATCCTTATCCACAGCGCTGACGATGCAGACCCAGGTCTTTCCCTGGTTCAGGATGATCTCCTCTCCATCCGGGCCGTAATAGTGGGTGGTGCCAAACTCTCCGTCCTTCTCCCACAGGATAGGGATCCCTTTCCCGTTGGTAAAGAAATACCCATTTTCGCCGGAAGTATGTACATTGATGTTCAGATAGGCGGTAGTCGCATAATGGCCGGTCTGGCAATACTGGATGATCAGGTTCTTGACCGCGATCGGCCCTTCATCTCCCTCGTGGACACCGCCGTACTGATAGCGGTGGTACAGCCCGTCTGTCTCGTCATACACAAAGGACGGCTGGTTCATCACATATCCGGGGAGCACCCGCACTGCATCCACCACCTCCGGCTGGTCCCCCAAGTCATAGCTCTCTGCCGCAAACCGGTAATGGCCATGGTAGTCCGGATCATACTCGGTAGAGTAGCCCAGGGTCTCGATCGCCTTTTTTAATCGATCCCCGCTGGTGTAGGCATTATGGGGGGCCTTCCGGTCGCTGGAGCGGTAAAAGGCCACGCTGCCGATCCCGTCGATCCCATTGATGTTGTCCACATTTTTTAAGAAGGGCACCGCAAAGGTGCTCTGCCCATAATGGGAATAGATCGCATCAAATTCTCTGGCAAAATAGGTATAATAGGTCCGGCAGCTCCTGGTGGAACCGATCCTCTCCAGATCGTCGTAGTCCTCGATGATGGACATGTACCGGTTCATGGTCCCCTCCACATTGGCCTCGTAGACCACGCCGGCCCGGTTGATGCCGTACTGGGGGAGGGACTCCTTGTCATTGCTCATCATGGTAGCCACCGGCCTCCGGTTGCCGACCGCCTCATCCACCCACTCCCCGGTCAGATAGCTGCGCACCTTCCCGTCTGCTGCCGTGCGGTCCGACAGATCCAGCAGCTCGGTCCCCTCCGTAAGGCTCTCTGTCTCCGGCTCCGTCTCAGCCTCCGTCGTTTCCCGTTGGATCACGATCGGCACCGTGGCAGCCTCGGTGGATACCACTGTAGCGGCAGCCTCCTCTTCCTTGCGCCCGCAGCCAGTGAACGCTATACAAAAAAGAAGGAGGAGCGCGGCGCCAAACACCCCGGTCATCTTGCCCTTCTCTACCTTGTCCATCGTCATCTCCATCTTCATCTTTTGTACCCCCTTGACAAAAGGATCTCCCTTTGTTTCTCTTCCATCTCTTCCCTGTCCTTCTCCTCTATGTGGTCATAACCGCATAGATGGAGCATGCTGTGGGCCACTAAAAAAGCCAGCTCCCTGGTCTGGGAATGCCCGTAGCTTTTCGCCTGCTCCCGGATCTTATCCACGGACAGGATGATATCTCCCAGGACCAGCTCCCCGGTCTCCGGATCAAAGCAGTCTGCGTAATCCTCTTCTACATGGGAAAAGTCAGAGGGCTGTCCATATTCCAGCATGGGGAAGGACAGGACATCTGTAGGGCGGTCGATCTGTCTGTACTCCCGATTCAAGCGGCAGATCTTTTCATCGTTCGTCAGGACGATGTTCACCTCGGCCTCATAGGGGCATCCCTCATAGTCTAATGTAGCCAGCACGATGTCTTGGACGATCTCCTCATAGGGGAGATCCAGTTCTTCGCCGGCTTCATGGTCGATGTTGATCGTCATTGCGGTTTATCCTCTCCTAGTGTCTGTGTGTCCGGCTGCTCTTTGTCTCATAGTCCTCATATGCTTGTACGATCTTCTGCACCAATGGATGGCGGACCACATCGCTGCTGGTCAGGTAGCAGAAGCCGATATCACCGATCTTTTTTAACACCTTCAAGGCCGTGTCCAGGCCGCTGGCGGCGCCGTTCGGAAGATCTTTTTGGGTCTGGTCTCCGGTGATGATGACCTTGGAGCCGAAGCCGATCCGGGTGAGGAACATCTTCATCTGGGCGGGCGTGGTGTTCTGGGCCTCGTCCAGGATGATGTAGGCATTGTCCAGGGTCCGGCCGCGCATGTAAGCCAAGGGGGCTACCTCGATCAGGCCTTTTTCTGCATTGTGGAGGTAGCTTTCCGCGCCCATAATCTGATAGAGCGCATCGTAAAGGGGGCGCAGGTAAGGATCGATCTTGCTCTGTAAGTCGCCGGGCAAAAAGCCCAGCTTTTCCCCTGCTTCGATGGCGGGGCGGGTCAGGATGATGCGGCCCACATCGCCGCTCTTAAAGGCCTGGATCGCCATGGCCATGGCTAAATAGGTCTTGCCGGTGCCGGCAGGTCCGATCCCGAACACGATCATCTTTTCCCGGATGGCATCCACATACTGCTTCTGCCCTATGGTCTTCGGCTTGACCGGTCTGCCGGAGATCGTCCGGCAGATGATATCCTGATCCAGCTCCAGGATCTGATGGTCCTTTTCCGTAAATGATAAGGACAGGGCATAGTCCACGTTCTGCTCAGTGATCGTGTTCCCCCGCCTGGAAAGCTCGATCAGATCGTTGAACACGCTCTTGGCTCTCTGCACCATCTCCTCCGGGCCGATGATCTTTAAAGCGCCGTCCCGGCTCACCATGGTCACATGCAGGCTCCTCTCGATCTTCTTCAGATATGCGTCAAACTGACCGCATACATTTTTCTCATGCTCAGCGGGGATATCGATCATATTCTCCATTATGCTCAATCGTTTCCGTCTCCTTCTGTTCTGTGATACGCTGGACCTGGGCAATGGGCTCCATCGTCAGGATCGACCCTGTCATCCTGCACACAGATCCGTCCTCTTGTATTTTAACATTATTTTCGATTATTTGTACCCCTTTTTCACTTAAATTTTTGACGATTTCCTGATAGACACCCTCCGATACCTGCTCAAGTTCCTCTTTTGTGTAAAAACGCTCATATCGCCCCACCTCTTTTCCCTGGATCCTCCCCCAATAGAAGGGAAGAAAAAGATCCGTGAACAGATGGGCCTGCTGCTCTTCCATCATGTAGACCCACTCTTCCCCTTCCTTTGCCGGCAGGAGGCAGACTGCCAAAAAACGCCCGGCCTTCACAAAAAACCCCTGCTTTTGCCGTCCGGTCTCCACCTCCACCGTGTACAGCTTGGGATAGCTTGTGGATATGGGGTACTCTGTATAGGCCAGCACGTCGGCATCGGCGTGGACATACCGGACCGCCTTGACCTGCTCGCTGTCATCATAGATCGGGATGGTCCCGCTGACCAGTACCTGGCCTACATCTACGATATCGCCCACCTTCACCTGGGCCTTCCCCTGGCGCACCACGATCCGGCAGACGATCCCCGGCTTTTCAGCCACTAAGTCGCAGGGCGTCTCATCTCTCTCCGGGATCCGGGAAAGCGCCTCATTCTCCTTGACCGAGATCAGGAGCCTGGTCCCGGACATACGGGCTGCCGCCCAGGCGATCTCCGGAAAGTCGTTCCTTAAGTCCATCTCCAGCTGGTCGCAGTCCACCTTTTCCTTTCGCATCCCGCAGAAGATCCCCATTTCTTTGAGATGGTCTGTGATCATCTCATCGGTATACTTGCGGTTCCCTTCCACCTGGATATCCCACACGAAAAGGGACAGGATGTGGAGGAGGATAAAGAACAGGCAGAAGCCTGCGCCAAAGCCCACCCTCTTCCCGTTCCTCCGTAAAAAAAAAGGAAGTCCCACTCTTTTTTGGATCCGCAGACGGACCCTGGACTTCCTGACAAGGGGACGGACCTTCAAAAACCCACCCAGGGTCATGCAAAACGCATAGCCGCCGTCCCGATAGACCAGGTCCCAGAGCAGGATATCATTGGACTTGCAGAGGTTCAAAAAACGCTCCGGCGAGTATCCCGTGAGCTTTATCACCATAAAGCCCTGGAGCCAATGGAGAAACCCTTCCATCTTCCGCCACCGCCTTTCTATCCCTCCAGTTCTACCCGTTCGATCAGCCCGTTCACCTTCATCTCCTCTTCCGTATAATATTCCACCGTCAGGCCCTTTCCCAGGATGACCAGCTTACAGCTCTTCCCCTGGATCTTCAGCCTTTCGTCCGTATAAAAAAGGATCGACCGGTAATTTTCCACATAGACCGCTCTCCGCCCGATCACGGAGATGACCAGCTCTCCAAGGCATACGTCCATCGGAAGCTTTAAAGCGGCGAGCATCTGCTCCTTTTTTTCTTCCATGTTCTTTCGCAACGTAAGATCCCCCTGGCAGCTTCGTTATCACAAGATATGCCGAACAGCGGGTGGGTAGAACAAAAAAGATCCCTGGTCCCAAAGGGACCAGGGCGAACCTAAGCATTAGTTATATTTGCGCTTTCTCGCAGCTTCAGACTTTTTCTTCCGTCTTACGCTGGGCTTCTCGTAATGCTCTCTTTTACGGATCTCCTGCTGGATGCCAGCCTTTGCACAGTTTCTCTTGAATCTGCGTAAAGCGCTGTCAAGACTCTCGTTATCTTTTACGATCACGTTCGACATAGCTCTCCACCTAACCTCCCCTCCAGTCCAGTATTTGGTGACTGTCTGGCCAGATCCTGTCTTCCTGTACTTCCGACCGGACAGTTACTGTCTCTGTGCATAAAACTCCAAATACACAACTGTGTGGGTATATTTTAGCACTGTTGTAATTATAGCATAAATCCGGCGTACGTCAAGAAAAAATCATCCAAAATCTGATGTTTTTTTTCGGTTTCCGCGAATGATCAGCGGATCTGTCCTTCCAATACCTTTGCCGCTTCTAAAAGGGCCGCTCCTATGCCCTTTGGATCCTTGCCGCCGGCCTGGGCCATGTTCGGCCTTCCGCCGCCGCCTCCGCCTACCAGCTTTGCGATACCCTTGATCAGGTTCCCGGCATGGGCCCCCTTCGACATGGCTCCTTCTGTGGCGGTAGCCATCAGGTTCACCTTCCCGTCGGTTATGGAGGCCAAGACGATCACGCCTTCCTCAAGCTTTTCCTTTAACTGGTCGCCCAGATCGCGCAGACCGCTCATATCCGCTCCGTCCACCTGGATGGCCAGGAGCTTTACACCTCCTACCTCCTGCACCTGCCCGGCGATATCGCCTACCGAATCTTTCGCCATCTTCGCCCGCAGCTTTTCATTCTCTGCGTGGAGCGTGCGGATCTCCTCCAGCATGGACTCGATCTTCGCGGTCAGGCCGGAGGGCGTGGTCCTGGCGGTCCTGGCCGCATCCTGGAGCGTCCTCTCCTCCTCCAGGTAATGGTCCATCAGGCCCTGGGAGGTCAACGCCTCGATCCTGCGCACATTGGCCGCGATACCGGCCTCGGATAAGATCTTAAAGCAGGCGATCGAGCTGGTATCCGATACATGAGTACCGCCGCACAGCTCCGTGGAGAAATCTCCCATGGAGACCACCCGCACCTTCTCGCCGTATTTCTCACCGAAAAGGGCCATAGCGCCGGTCTTCTTCGCGTCCTCTAAGCTCATGACCCTGGTCACTACCGGGAGGGATGCCTGGATCTTTTCATTGACCATATCCTCCACCAGCTTTAATTCCTCCGGGGTCATAGCGGAAAAATGAGTGAAGTCAAAGCGGAGGCGGTCTGCCGACACCAAGGAGCCCGCCTGTTCCACATGGTCGCCTAAGACGGTCCGGAGCGCCTTGTGGAGAAGGTGGGTGGCGCTGTGGTTCTTCGCCGTAGCCATACGATGGGCAGCGTCCACCTTCGTGGTGACCTGCTCACCGGTCTGCAGCATCCCCTGGGCCATCACGCCCACATGGCCGATCTTGCCGCCCTGGAGCTTGATGGTGTCCTCCACCTCGAACTGCCCTTCCGTGCCTACGATCTCCCCGATATCGCCCTGCTGGCCGCCCATAGTGGCATAAAAGGAGGTCTCGTCCACGATCACCGTGCCCCGCTGGCCGTCGGTCAGCGCCTCCACGATCTCATCCTCCGTGGTCAGTACTAAGATCCGCGCGCTGCGCTCCAAGTCCTCATAGCCTGTAAAGGTCGATGTGACCGCCGGATCGATGGACTGATAGATGGTCACATCCGCACCCATGTAATTAGTGGTCTTCCTGGCCGCCTTGGCCTTCACCTTCTGCTCCTGCATGGCGGCGGCAAAGCCGTCCTCATCCACCCGCAGCCCCTTTTCCTCCAAGATCTCCCTGGTCAGATCCACAGGGAATCCGTAGGTATCATATAATTTAAAGGCATTCTGACCGGAAAGTGTGGTGACGCCCTCCGCCTCCATCGCTCTCTCCATATCTGCCAGGATCTCCATGCCCTGATCGATGGTCTTGTTGAACTTATCCTCTTCCTCGGAGAGCACCTTGAAGATCATGGCCTTCTTCTCATCCAGCTCTGGATAGCCGCCCTTGGACAGCTCGATCACCGTATGGCTTAAGTTTGCCAGGAAACTCCCCTCTATACCGAGCTTCCGCCCATGGCGCGCCGCCCGGCGCAGGAGACGGCGGAGCACATAGCCCCGGCCCTCATTGGAGGGCATGATGCCGTCGGAGATCATAAAGGTACAGGACTTGATGTGGTCGGTGACGATGCGCAGAGAGATGTCCGTCTCTTCATCCGCCTTATACTGCTTGTCCGACAGTTCACATACCCTGTCTAAAAGAGCCCGGTTGGTATCCACCGTGAACAAAGAATCGTCGTCCTGGATCACCACGGCCAGACGCTCTAACCCCATGCCTGTATCGATGTTCTTATGCTCCAGCTCCGTATAACCGCCGTGGCCGTCGTTGTCAAACTGGGTGAAGACATTGTTCCATACCTCGATATAGCGGTCACAGGAACATCCTACCGTACAGCCAGGCTTTTTGCAGCCATACTTCTCCCCCCGATCATAGTAGATCTCGGAGCAAGGACCGCAGGGGCCGGAGCCATGCTCCCAGAAATTATCCTCCTTGCCAAAGCGGAAGATCCGTTCTGCCGGGATCTTCACCTGCTCGTTCCAGATGGCAAAGGCCTCGTCATCCTCTTGGTAGATGGAAGGATATAATCGTTCCGGATCTAAGCGCACCACACCGGTCAAAAACTCCCAGGACCAGTGGATCGCTTCCGTCTTAAAGTAATCGCCGAAGGAGAAATTCCCCAGCATCTCAAAAAAGGTGCCGTGCCGATCCGTCTTTCCGATGTTCTCGATGTCGCCGGTACGGATGCACTTCTGACAGGTGGTCACCCTGGTCCTCGGGGGGATCTCCTGTCCGGTAAAATAGGGCTTTAACGGCGCCATGCCGGAATTGATCAGCAGCAGGCTGTTATCATTATGGGGGACAAGAGAAAAGCTCTTCATGCGCAGATGACCCTTGCTCTCGAAAAAGGCCAGGAAGGCCTCTCTTAGCTCATTCACCCCAAAGGGGCGGTCCTTGTCCTGCCCTGCGGCCTGCCACTCTTTATAGCGGGCGATCGCCTGATCGTACTTTAGAAAATCCTTATAGTCTTCCACCTTAAGCTACCTCCAAACTCATCAGCCCTGTTCTGCACTCTTCTTGTCGCGATATCTTTTCCCTAAAACGATCCCCGTGTATGCGATCGCTCCGAAACACACCACCTTGATCCCGTAAAATATAAAATTGCATAAGATCTCCATACAAGTTTCCTCCTCACCAAAATTTTTCCTCATACTATGGTATCATAGGCAAATTGGATTTTCAAGCATAAAAATAAAAGATGGAGAAGCCGTCATGAGGCTGCCCATCTTTTATCGATATCGCTCCACCAGCTGATATGCCCGCTCCCGGGTGGAGGCGGCTGTAGAGGCCATGTACTCTACGCTCTCTATGGAACCGCTGTTCTTTTTGGAGACCTCCTGGGCGGCCGCATCCCTCTCGATGACCCAGACCTGCTGTTCTGTCCGCAGCTCCTCTGCCGCCTCTTCATCCAAAGAAACGATCAAAAGCGAATAGACCGCTTCCAATTCCCTCTCCCAGATCCGCAGCTCCGTCCTGGCAGCGGACCGCACGGACTGCACGGTGTTCTCCGTCTCCGCGCTGCGCATCCGCTGGATCTGGTCGTCCAGCTCTGCAAAACGGTACTGATAGTCCTCCAGCTTCAGGCCAAGATCCTCCGCCACAAGAACGGACGCTCCCGGGTCGGAGCCGTCCAGGGTATCTTTCGATGCCCCATCCGCCAAGGCGCTCTCAGCCCCGGTGGCGCCTGCAGACAGAGAGTCCCCGGCGCTCCTGGCACTTTCCCCGCCGCCCATCTTCCCGGCAGCTTCTGCCGCCCCGGTCCCATCCGGACCGGCGGCATCGGCACCCGCCCTGTCTCCCGCCGCCTCTCCATCTGCTCCCGGCGCTCCGTCCGGGACCATTTGGTCTAAGGCCGCTCCTTCTGCCACGGAACGCTCCGGACCGTTCTCGGCGGTCAGAGCGGCCTGACTGTCCTCCCATGGCCCATCTCCCGCCCGGCCTCCGTCCGGACCGCCCGCACCGGGCATGGCGGCGGACACGCCCACTCCGTCCGGCGCGCTGCCGGGTGCCCCCGATCCGATCATGACAGACGGCATCGACTCCCCTTCTGCCATGGCATCCTCCTCCGCCTCCGGCACTGCGCCCGCCGCTTCCATACCCGCCATATCCATCTGTGTGCGCTTGCTGGAAACATATGCATCTGTGAACTTGGTGATCCCCATCCCGACGACGATGATCCCCATGATCACCGCCCATATCTTAAGCTCTCGTCTCATAAGATTAAGATAACACAAAGTCCGGAGAAAAGGAATAGCAAAAAGGAAGACGTAATATTTTGTAAACTTTCCTTAAGATAGCAGGCCCGGATCCTCCTCCAGACGATCCCCGTCTGCCGCGGAGGTGGCCAGCTTATCGCACCGTTCGTTCTGTGGATGGCCGGCATGGCCCTTCACCCAGATGAAGGTGACCTGATGGGGCTCCTTTGCTTTTAAAAGGCGCTTCCAAAGGTCCACATTTTTCACCGGCCCGCTTTTTCCACGCTGCCAGTCCTTCGCTACCCAGTTCTCGATCCAATGCTGGTTAAAGGCATCCACCAGGTACTTGGAGTCGGAATACAGCTCTACCTGGCAGGGGCGGTTTAAGGCCTCCAGGCCTTTGATCGCCGCCAAAAGCTCCATCCGGTTATTGGTTGTCCGCTTGAAACCGCCAGAGAGCGTCTTCTCATGGAGCGTCCCTCTCTGGTCCACAAAATGCAGGATGGTCCCGTAGCCCCCCGGTCCGTCCGGGTTCCCTCTGGCAGAACCATCCGTGTAGATCTGTACCTTTCCCAAAGCTTTCTCTTCCTTTCTGTTGGGGTGCGTCCGATACCGGGTGTATGAACGCTTAGATGATGATGCAGATCATCCCCCCGTTGCTGTCGTTGATGATCTTCTGCATCGTATCCTGGAGCTTTAGCTGGCTCTCATCGGTCAGCTGGGAGATCTTGGCATAGATCCCGTCCCCCACGATCTGCTCGATGGATTTCCCAAAGATATTGGCATCCCAGATCCCGTCCGGATCCTCCCTGGCACATTCCTTGATATAGGAGATCAGGTCCTGGGCCTGCTGCTCGCTGCCCACGATCGGCGCGATCTCCGTCTGGATCTGGGCTTTGATCATATGGATAGAAGGCGCCTCCGCCTTGATCTTTACACCGTATTTGTTCCCGTGGCGGATCACCTGGGGTTCATCCAGCAGGATCTCGGAACGGTCCGGGGTGACCGCCCCGTAGCCCTTCAGGCGCACCTGGCTGACCGCGTCCTGTACCTTCTCATATTCCTTCTGCATCTTAGACAGGCTCCCCAAGGTCTGCATCAGCTGATACTCGCCTTCGATGGGCAGGCCGGTGAGATCGCTGAGGATCTGATAATAGCAGTCGTCTCCCATGACCACGTTCATGGACACGCAGCCGCTGGCCATATCCATACGGTCCATGCGCATCTCCCGCATGTGATCCGTCTGTATCCCATCCACACATCCGGCAGCATCCTTCATCTGGTCCACCCGGCCGAGCACCTGCTTTGCCGCCTCCACCACCTGAGCTTTCACCGGATGGGTGCTGGGCAGGATCTCCAGCCACTTGGGGATGGAAAAGTCCAGGCGCACCACCGGGAATTCCATCAGAACCTTCTCCAGGATATGATAGACATCCTCCTTTTTGAGCTGCTCGCAGTTCACAGGCATCACCGTGATCCCGTACTCCTCTTCCATGGTCTCCGCCAGCGCCGTGGTCTCATCGGAATAGGGCCGTATGGAGTTTAAGAGCACGATAAAGGGCTTGTGGAGCGCTTTCAGCTCATCGATGGCGGTCTGCTCCGCCGCTATGTAGTTCGGCCGCTTCAGATCCCCGAAGGAGCCGTCGCAGGTCACCACCACCCCGATGGTGGAATGGTCGGTGATCACCTTGCGCGTGCCGATCTCCGCCGCCTTGGTAAAGGGGATCTCCGTCTCGGACCACGGGGTCTTGACCATCCGCTCCGCATCATTTTCGATGTGCCCCGCCGCTCCGTCCACCATAAAGCCCACACAGTCGATCAGCCGCACCTTCACCGAGATCCCGTCCCCCAGCTGTACCTGGGCCGCATCCTTGGGGATGAACTTAGGCTCCGTAGTCATCACCGTTTTTCCGGCGGCGCTCTGAGGGAGCTCATCCCGGCTTAAGTTCCTACTGTTCTCGTCTTCCATAAAGGGGAGCACCAAAAGCTCCATAAAACGCTTGATAAAGGTGGATTTCCCCGTTCGGACCGGTCCCACCACACCTAAGTAGATCTCGCCCTTCGTCCGGGCTTCCATATCCTTATATACATGAAAATCGGCCATAAAAATACCCCCTTGCTATGCTGATACAATATATGCAAGGAGATCGCCTTTCATGCGTCAAAGCATATGGGACCGCAGCCTGTTTAAAAAACAGCAAAAGAGGCTGCCGCAAAACAGCCTCCGTCCATTGCCGGCCGTGTTTAAAAACGCAGCCGGCAGGCCTTCTTGCTCATTCGCTCAAGTATGCCTTTTTCACCGACTCGTCATCCATCAGCTCCTTGGCGTCGCCGGACAGGACGATGTTCCCCGTCTCCAGCACATAGGCCCTGTTGGCGATGGAGAGCGCCTTCTTTGCGTTCTGTTCCACCAAAAGGACTGTAGTCCCGTCCCCATTGATCTTCTGGATGATATCAAAGATCTCATTGACATAGATCGGAGAAAGGCCCATGGAAGGCTCATCCATGAGGATCAGCTTTGGATGGCTCATCAGCGCCCGTCCCATGGCCAGCATCTGCTGCTCGCCGCCGGACAGGGTGCCTGCCAGCTGGTCCTTCCTCTCCTCCAGTCTGGGGAATCGGCTGTAGATCACCTTTAAGGTCTCCTCCAGCTCCTCCTTATCCTTTCGGGTATAAGCCCCCAGCTTTAAGTTCTGCAGGACCGACAGCTGGGCAAATACACGGCGCCCCTCCGGCACATGGGCGATCCCCATAGGCACCAGCTTATGGCCCGGCAGCTTGGTGATGTCTTTCCCATCATAGAGGATCTTCCCCGCCTTTGAGGGGATGAGCCCGGTGATGGTCTGGAGCGTGGTGGTCTTTCCCGCGCCATTTGCGCCGATCAGCGCGATGATCTCCCCCTGGTCCACAAAAAAGGAGATGCCTTTGATCGCCTGGATCACGCCATAATACACTTCCAGGCTGTTTACTTCCAGTAATGCCATATCGCTCTCCTCCTCATCATTCGCCAAGGTATGCTTTGATCACCTGTGGATCGTTCAGCACATCGGATGTATCGCCCTCTGTCAGTACCTGGCCGAAGTTCAGCACGGTCAGCTTCTCGCAGATCCCGGAGACCAGCTTCATATCATGCTCGATCAGCAGGATCGTCAGGCCAAAATGCTCCCGCACAAAACGGATGGTATCCATCAGCTCCTTCGTCTCGTTGGGGTTCATGCCCGCCGCCGGCTCATCCAGCAAAAGGAGCTTAGGCTCCGTCGCCAGCGCCCTGGCGATCTCCAGCTTCCGCTGCTTCCCGTAAGGAAGATTGGAGGCCTTATAGTCTGCCTCCTTGTCTAAGTCAAAGACCTTCAGCAGCTGGAGCGCCCGCTCATCCATCTCCTTCTCCACCTTAAAATACCGGGGAGCCCGCAAGATCCCCTCCAGAGTGGAGTAGGGATGATGGTTGTGGAGACCCACTTTTACATTATCTAAGACCGACAGGTCCTTGAACAGACGGATGTTCTGGAAGGTCCTTGCCACACCTGCCTGGTTGATATCGATCGTTTTCTTGCCGGTGATGTTCACGCCGTCTAAAAGGATGCTGCCGGTATCCGGTTTATATACACCGGTCAAAAGGTTAAAGACAGTGGTCTTGCCGGCACCGTTAGGTCCGATCAGGCCGTAGAGCTGTCCACTCTCGATATCCACATGGAAATCGTCTACCGCTTTCAGACCTCCGAAGGAGATACTCAAACTTTTCACTTCCAGCATAGTCGCCATCTAAGCCGCCTCCTTCTTATCTTTCTTCCTGAGCTTTTCCAAAAAACGCTCCCGCAGCTCGATGGACTTGGGCGCGGAGTTGAAAAGCATCATGGCGATCAGGACGATCGCGTAGATCAGCATACGATAATTGTTCAGTCCCCTGAGGAGCTCAGGGAGCGCCGTCAGGATGACTGCGGCGATGATCGATCCCCTTATGTTGCCGATACCGCCCAGCACCACGAACACCAAGATCATGATGGACATGTTATAGCCAAAGTTCTTTGTGGTGGCCGCAAGGCTGGATAAGTTATGGGCGTAGAGCACGCCCGCAACCCCGGCGATGGACGCGGAGACCGTAAAGGCTAAGAGCTTATACCTGGTGATATCGATCCCCACGGATTCCGCTGCGATCCGGTTGTCGCGGATCGCCATGATCGCCCGCCCGGTCCTGGAATCGATCAGGTTCAGGATGATGAACAGCGCGATCAGCACCAGGATGATCCCGATGGTAAAGGTGGAGGCCTTCGGCGTGCCGGTGATGCCCTGGGCGCCCTTGATGATCACCTCTCCCTCCGCCTCCAGCCCTAAGGAGGCCACATCCTTCATGGAAAAATGGATCCCCCGGCTGTCCTTTCCCACATAGAACACGTTGATCAGGTTCTTGATGATCTCACCGAAGGCCAGTGTGACGATCGCCAGATAATCCCCCTTTAACCGGAGCACCGGGATCCCGATCAGGATGCCGAAGACCGCCGCTGCCGCCGCGCCCACCAAAAGGGCGAAGGTAAAGCGCAGCCCCACACTGGGGATCGTGTCCGCCATAGCTTTGGTAAAGAAAGCGCCGGAAAAAGCGCCCACGCACATGAACCCTGCATGCCCCAGGCTCAGCTCGCCCAAGATCCCCACCGTTAAGTTCAGGGAGACCGCCAAGATCACATAGGTGCAGATCGGGACCAAAAGGCCGTTAAGCAAACTGGTCATCTGGCCTGCCATGCTCCAGAGCTGGATGAACACCCAGAAGGCGATCACGATGGCATATGTGATGAGATTTTGAAAGGTTGCCTTTTTCTTTAAACTCTTCATCTTCTGCACCTACACTTTCTCGTGGATCTTTTTGCCTAAGATACCGGTGGGCCGCACCAGCAGTACGATGATCAGGACCGAGAATACGATCGCGTCGGATAACTGGGAGGAGATATAGGCCTTGGAAAGGTTCTCGATCACACCCAGGATGATCCCGCCGATCATCGCCCCCGGTATGGAGCCGATGCCGCCGAACACGGCGGCCACAAATGCCTTGATACCAGGCATAGAGCCGGTATAGGGGGTAAGAGAGGGATAGGCCGAGCACAAAAGGACGCCCGCGACCGCTGCCAAGGCAGAACCTATAGCAAAGGTCACCCCGATGGTCCGGTCCACATCGATCCCCATCAGAGTAGCAGCCCCCTTATCTTCAGCCACAGCCAACATGGCCTGTCCCATCTTGGTCTTGTTGATGAACGTGGTCAGGCCCACCATGATCACGATACAGGAGACGATCGTGACGATGGTGACCCCGGAGATCGAGAGCTGTCCTCCTGCCAGCTTTAAAGCCGGCACCTCCACAACGGAGGTGAACTGCTTGGAATTAGATCCAAAGAGCAGCAGGGCCACGTTCTGCAGCAGATAGCTGACGCCGATGGCCGTGATCAGGACCGCCAAAGGTGACGCGCCGCGAAGAGGCTTATAAGCGACCCGCTCAATGGTCACGCCCAATATCGTACATACTGCCACCGCTGCCAGTACACCTAAGATGGGGTTCCCGCCCATCGTGCTGACCACAGTGAACGTGGTAAAGCCGCCCACCATGATGATATCACCGTGAGCAAAGTTCAGCATTTTCGCGATCCCGTACACCATGGTATATCCAAGGGCGATGATCGCATAGATACTCCCCAGGCTGATCCCATTGATCAAATAAGATAGGAAACTCATAAACACACCTCTTTTGCATGCAAGTCAACTTTTTCGGTCCGGCAGGACACTTTTGGGCCTTTGCCGGATATTTTGAAAACAGAGGGCTGTCGCATGGACAACCCTCTGTTGGGCTCGATGTGATGCTCAAGATCGTCAAAGCTCACCCGTACTTACTGCATCTCGTATTTTCCGCCTACGATCTTTACAGCCTTCGGATCCTTGTTCGGCTCGCCTGCCTCGTTCCAGGTGGTGCCTGTACCGGTCAGACCGTCGATCGTGATCTGGGTCATCGCCGGTACCAGCGCGTCACAGATCGCGGAAGCGTCCATATCCGGTGTGATGCCGGCTACCTTAGCGGCCTCAGCCACTGCATATACCGCGTCATAGGAATCGGCTGCGAACTGGTTCGGGGTCTCGCCGAACTGCGCCTCATATTTGCTGGTAAAGTCCTTCGCATCATCCGCATCGGCGGCGAATGGGGTCAGGAGCATAACGCCTTCTGCTAAAGACGTATCGAAATTCTGTACGGAAAGGATGCCGTCCATACCATCTACGCCAAAGAAGATGGGGCTGAACTCTTTATCGGCAGCCTGCTTTAAGATGATGGACGCCTCCTGATAATAGATGGGTAAAAAGACCAGCTCTGCGCCTGCTTCTTTTGCCTTATCCAGCTGAACGGAAAAATCGGTCTTGCTGTCTGCGGTGAACGCCTCGCTGGCGACCACCTCGATCCCCTGTGCGGGAGCCTCTGCCACGAAGGTCTCGCGGATACCGTCTGAGTATACACTGGAGCTGTCATAGATGATCGCTACCTTGGTGGCCATCTTGTTCTCACCGATGTACTGTGCGGACGCTGTACCCTGGTCCGGATCGGAGAAGCATACGCGGAAGGCGTTGGGGTTCGCCACGCACTCCACTGCGGAGCCGGACGGGGTGATCTGGAACATATTGTCGTTCATGGTCTCTGCCGCTACTGCGATACAGGCACCGGAAGTGGTGGTGCCCACCAGCATCTGCATACCCCAATCCTTCAATGTATTGTATGCGTTCACGCTCTTCTCGGGATCGGCCTCATCATCCTGGGCCTGGACTTCGATCATAGCGCCATTGATGCCGCCAGCTGCATTGATCTCCTCTGCCGCGATCTCAGCGCCGTGCTGTACAGCCAGTCCATAAGCTGCCGCATCGCCGGTCAGCGGTCCGATCACGCCGATCTTGAAGCTGCCGCCTTCTGCGGAAGATGCCTCTGCCTGGGTCTCTCCTTCACTCTCTGCTCCGGCTTCCTGTGCTGCCGCCGTGGTGGTATCTCCTGCTGCTGCCGCAGTCGTATCAGCCGGACCGGATGGACTGCCGCCGCACGCTGCCAGAGAACCGGCCATGGCTGCGACTAAGCCAAGACTCACTACTTTTTTCATAATCGTTACCTCCTCTATTTTGCCTTTATGGTTTGCCGCGTTAAAACGGTGTATCACATAAAGCTTTCATCATTATAATTTTTCTATGGGGACTTGTCAACAGTTTTTGTGGGTATTCCGGCATAGTTGTAGTCTGGAAAGGCAAATATGGCAGATCCTCCGATGCCGGCCATCACTCCCATAAAAGATCTGACGCCTCCCTCCGCTTATCGCGGAGCATCAGGTCGTTGACGGCTTCTCTCGGCGACTTTCCCGCAAAGAGCACCTGGTTGACCTGCTCTACGATGGGCATGGACTGCTGGTAGCGTTCTGCCAGGGCCAGAGCGGCTTTGGCGGAGTGAACGCCTTCTACCACCATGTGGACTCGGTCCATGGCCTGTTCCATGGTCATCCCCTGTCCGATCAAGATCCCGGCCCGGCGGTTGCGGCTGTGCATGCTGGCGCAGGTGACGATCAGATCGCCGATCCCGGTGAGGCCGCCGAAGGTCGGGGCTTTTCCGCCCATGGCGATGCCCAGCCTGGTGATCTCGGCGATGCCTCTGGTGATCAGAGCCGCTTTCGTGTTATCACCGTAGCCCAAGCCGTCGGCGATGCCGGCCGCCAGCGCGATCACGTTCTTTAAAGATCCGCCCAGCTCAATCCCCAGCACGTCGGGGCTGGTATAGACCCGGAACACCTCGTTCATGAAGACATCCTGGACCCATTCTGCCGTCTTTTTGCTCCTGGCTCCGGCCACGCAGGTGGTGGGCAGCCCGCGGCTCACCTCTTCCGCGTGGCTCGGGCCGGATAAGACCGCCACATCTGCACCGGGGATCTCATCCTCGATCACCTGGGATAAAGTCATCAGCGTGGTCTCCTCGATCCCCTTGGCCACATTTACGATCACCTGGCCCGGTTTCAGAAAGGCCTTCATCTTCGCGGCGGTGGGCCGGACAAAGATCGAAGGGACTGCGGATACCAGCAGATCCTTCTCCCCCATCGCCGTTCCCAGATCGCCGGTGATCAAGATCGTATCGGAGATCGTCACGCCGGGAAGGTTGGGGTGGCTCCTTTCCTTTGATAAGCTCTCCACCTCCTTTTCGATCGCCGACCAGATCGTCACCTGATGCCCCTTTGCCGCTAACAGGACTGCCAGCGCAGTCCCCCATGTACCAGAACCGATCACGCCTATGGATGCTGTCATCTCCTCTATCTCCTCCATCCTTATGCTCTATATCTATCTCTTCTATGAACTTAAGCCTTACTTTTTGCCCCAGATCATATTTTCGTTCCCATCGATCAGCCGCTTGATGTTCGCCCTGTGCCGCCAGATGGCCATCCCGGCCACCACGGCAGATAAGATCCAGAACTCCGTCCTTGCCGGATCCGACAGACCGTACTCCCCCTTCCAGGACAGATACACATTGACCAGGAAAAAGGCCAGGGCCACCAGGATGGAGCCTACAGAAACATAATGGGTGATGAACACCGCCCCCGCGAACAGGACCGCACAGATCAGGGTGAGCCGCCAATCCATACAGGCCACCAGGCCTGCCATGACCGCCACTCCCTTTCCGCCCTTAAAGCCCATATAAAAAGGAAAATTATGGCCCAGTGTGACGCCAAAGCCCAGATAAAGGGCGTAGAGATACGCTACCTGGGCATAGTCGGGCTGACCGGCCAGATAGATCCTAAGCAGGGTGCAGGGGATCAGCGCCTTAAAGGCATCTCCCAGGAACACGATCAGCCCCGCCTTCTTGCCCATGACCCGGAGCACATTGGTGGCCCCGGAGTTCCCGCTCCCATGCTGGCGGATATCTGTACCGTGGAGTTTGCTATAGATGTATCCGGTCTGCATGAGACCGAAGAGGTAACCTGCTAACAGACAGAGGATCCTTCCCATACCTACTGCTCCTTTCCCTTCCGTTCACGGATGATGAACTTTAACGACGTTCCTTTAAAGCCAAATGCGTTCCGGATCTGGTTCTCCAGATAGCGGACATAGGAAAAATGCATCAAGGCTTTATCATTGACAAATACCACAAAGGTGGGCGGCTTTACGGCCACCTGCGTGATGTAGTAGAGCTTTAACCGCTTGCCCTTGTCAGAGGGCGGCTGCTGGAGGGCTACCGCCTCGGTCATGATCTCATTGAGCACGCCGGTGGCTACCCGGAGGGTCTGGTTCTCCCGCACCACGTCGATCAGGTCAAAGAGCTTTCCCAGCCGCTGCCCGGTCTGGGCGGAGATGAACAGGTATTCTGCATAGGGTATGAAGGACAAGATCTCCTTCAGCCTCTTGGTATGCTCATAGATGGTCTTGTCGTTTTTTTCGATGGCATCCCATTTATTCACCGCCACGATGATCCCTCTGCCCCTCTCATGGGCGATGCCGGCGATCTTAGCATCCTGCTCGGTCACGCCTTCTGTGGCGTCGATCACCACCACCACCACGTCCGCACGTTCGATGGCGGTCACCGCCCGGATGATGCTGTACCGCTCCAGGTCCTCCTTGATCTTGCTCTTGCGCCGCAGCCCGGCTGTATCGATGAAGACATACGCGCTGCCGTTTCTGATCACCTCTGTATCCACCGCGTCGCGGGTGGTCCCCGCGATATCGGAGACGATCAGCCGGTTCTCTCCCAGCAGCTTATTGATGATGGAGGATTTGCCTACATTCGGCTTTCCCACCAGAGCGATCTTTGGGCGGTCGTCCTCTTCCTCTACTGCCGATCCCGACGGGAAATACTTTGCTACCTTGTCCAAAAGATCACCGATCCCTAAGCGGGAGGCGGCGGAAACGGGCATAGGATCCCCCAGACCTAAGTTGTAGAACTCGTACACATCATTGCCGAATTTCTGGATATCATCTACCTTGTTCACTGCCAATACCACCGGCTTTTTGGATCGGCGCAGCATATCGGCCACCTTGCCGTCCGCATCTACCATCCCCTGGCGCACATCCACGATAAAGATGATCACATCAGCTGTCTGGATCGCGATCTGGGCCTGCTCCCGCATCTGGGAGAGGATGATATCCTGGCTGTCCGGCTCGATACCGCCTGTATCGATCAGGGTAAAGCTTTGGTCCAGCCAGGTGCAGTCCGCATAGATCCGGTCTCTGGTCACCCCGGGGGTGTCCTTCACGATGGCGATCTGGCTGCCTGCCAGGACATTGAACAAGGTGGACTTTCCCACATTGGGACGGCCCACGATGGCGATCACTGGTTTACTCATTTTGTTCCCTCCATATCCTACGATCCCAAGGACCCTCTGCCCCAAAGCTGTGTCTCAGCGAGGCCGCGTGCATGGGGTCTTTTGTGATACGCTCTGCTCATGCTGCAAAGCCGGCCAGTTTAGGATGGCCGGCCGGTCTGTGGGTAGCGGACTGACCTATGAAAGGCAAGATCTGCGGCGATCTGACCTAAAGACCGATCTTCTTCGGTTCATAAAGACCATGCTCTGCCCTGCCCTCTCTGTCCACAGGCGCCAGAAGGGCTCCCACCAGGTCGTGTCCGCTTGATTTTACAATATCCACCGGGACTTGTAAAGCTTTTTCCACATCCGTCCTGGTCGTATCGTCCAAAAAGACCTCTTCTCCGCTGCGGAACATGCAGACCGGGAGCAGGAGGCGCGACCCCAGCATCTTCCCTTTTAGCTGCCGGATGATGTCCTGTCCCGTCAGCAGGCCGGCCACCGTGATCCTCTCGCCGAAGAACTGGTTCGTCACCGGATACAGATGGATCTTCCGCCCCGGAAAACGCTCCGCCACCAGGTCGATCATACGCTGCAGATGTCCAGCAGGCAGAAGGCCGGTGGCCACGGAAAGCTCCTCTGTCCGGCCGTCATCCTGCCGGTCCTTTAGATCCTCCCTGACCTCCTCCTCCAAAAGGCGGAGCATGCCCACCCCGTTCTCCAGCTGGATGTAGCCGTCGTATCGCTCCCCCTCAGGCATCTCCTGTCCGGCCAGGAGATAGAACTCGTCGCTGGCATGGACAAAATGGGTCCCATGCTCCCGAAAGAGCCGCTCCTGCCAGCTCTCGATCTGCGCGATGACCTTTTGGGCATCCTGGCTGGTAAAAGGCTCCAGCGGATACAGGCCGTCCCGAAATCGGGTCAGCCCCACCGGCACCACGGAAAGGCTCTCCATAGCCGGGATATATCTCGCAAGATCTCCGATGGTCCGCTCCAGCTGCTCTCCATCGTTCACCCCTTTGCACAGGACGATCTGGCCGTTCATGGGCGTCCCCGCCTGGCAGAGCCGGTCGATCATCTTTAAGGCGCGCCCGGCAAAGCGGTTGTTCAGCATCTTACAGCGAAGCTCCGGATCCGTGGTGTGGACAGAGATATTGATCGGGGACAGGTGGAAGCGGATGATCCGGTCTATATCCTTGTCCTTCATATTGGTCAGGGTGATATAGTTCCCCTGCAAAAAGGAAAGCCTGGAGTCATCGTCTTTAAAATAGAGGGTCTTGCGCATCCCGGGAGGCATCTGGTCGATGAAGCAGAAGATGCATTTATTGGAGCAGGAGCGGTACTCGCTCATCAGGCTGTTCTCAAACACGATCCCCAGATCCTGGTACTCATTTTCGATATCCAGCTCCCACTCCTCCCCGTTGGCCTTCTGCACCACCATCAGTACCATGGGGCTGTCTATCTGATATCTATAGTCAAATACGTCCTCCAGCTCCTCCCCGTTGATCGTCAGGACCACATCTCCCGGCTCCAGCGCCAGTTCCTCCGCGATCGATCCGGGCTCCACCGATG
>CAJUSS010000002.1:0-11223 GCA_910588895.1 uncultured Lachnospiraceae bacterium | reverse complement strand
GCGATCTTATGGCCTTTTTCCGCCCTGCCCATGTCCTTCACCAGCCTTTCTTTTTAGAGCAAGATCTCTTTGTCCTCTCTTTATCTTCCATCATATCAATATTCCAATTTTTTGTAAAGGAGGAGATGGGCGCTCCATATTTTTTTCATATACATATCTAAAATCTATTGACGAAGATCGGCTGAAAATGTTATAAATCTTAATAGGCGGATAAAATGGCAGCACATGGATACCGACCGAGATGGCATCCGTCAGATGTAGCCGCGAGCATGTCCACATGGCACATAGCTGGCGGAGATCTTTGTTCATCGTGCCACTAGTCACACATACGGAGGGCCTGCCACATGGCAAATGATTATGTTTTTAATGATTCTCTTCCTGTAGCCCCATTAAAGATCGCCGCATTGGCCGGGATCGAGCCTTTTGCACAGAAGGTCAATGACCATATCGTCAACTTCCGCCGGAATGATGCAGAGGAGCTGCTCCGCAGGCAGGCGGATCTGCATTATCGTGGTTATGACATCGATTCTTACCTGTTGGACTGCCACTGCCCCCGTTTTGGGAGCGGAGAGGCAAAAGGGGTCCTGGGAGAATCCGTCCGTGGTGCCGACATCTTCGTCATGGCCGATATGACCAACCACAGCCTGACCTACAAGATCAGCGGCCACATCAACCACATGTCCCCTGACGATCACTATCAGGATATGAAGCGCATCATCGGCGCCAGCTCCGCCACCGCCCATCGTGTAAATGTCATCATGCCCTTCCTCTACGAGGGCCGCCAGCACAAGCGCACCAACCGGGAATCCTTAGACTGCGCCATGGCGCTGCAGGAGCTGGTACATATGGGGGTCAGCAATATCATCACTTTTGATGCCCACGATCCCAGGGTCCAGAACGCGATCCCGTCCCATGGTTTCGACAATTTCATGCCCACCTACCAGTTTGTCAAGACATTGTTCCGCCATGATAAGGACTTAAAGGTTGATAAAGACCACCTGATGATCATCAGCCCGGATGAGGGTGCTATGCCCCGGGCCGTCTACCTGGCCAATAACCTTGGGGTGGACATGGGGATGTTCTATAAACGCCGGGATTACTCCAAGGTGGTCAATGGGCGCAATCCCATCGTAGCCCACGAGTTCTTAGGGACCTCCGTGGAGGGAAAGACCGTGCTGATCATCGACGATATGATCGCCTCCGGTGAGAGCATGCTGGATACCGCCAGAGAGTTAAAGGACAGGAAGGCCAAAAAGGTGATCGTATGTTGTACCTTCGGCCTCTTTACCAGCGGCCTGGAGAAATTTGACGCGTTCTATGAAAAAGGCTACATCGATTATGTGATCACCACAAACCTAAACTACCGCTCTCCTGAGCTTTTGGAGCGGCCCTGGTACATGGAAGCGGACATGAGCAAATATATGGCGGCTATCATCAATTCTTTCAACCACGATGTGCCCATCGGTCATGCGCTTTCGCCCACAGAGAAGATCCAGAAGCTGCTGCGCAGGTATCATGCGGATGGGTGGTATGATCATTATGATACTCTATATCGACCCGACATTTGAGCAGAGAAAATGGCAAAGAGGCCAGGCAGGAGACCTGTGCCTCTTTTTTTGATCATATCGTGAGCAAGGAGGTACGACTATGTCCCGATCCAGAGAAGAAGAGATCATGGAGCTGATCCGGGCCGCACGGGCCGAAGAAAACATGCCAGCGGACCAGACCGGGAACGATGCCGACTATGATGCCAGACAGGATATCCTGGACTGGATCGAGTCCCAGGGGATCTATATCCGGGAATAGCAGTAAGGCTTCAGCCCCAGAAATGCCGCCAGGTTCCCTCTGTCCTCTCCGCACACCCGGTGGGAGAACAGATAGGGGTGGTTGCAGCGGGTGCAGATATTGGTCACGGTGATGTTCTCTCCCGGCACACCGGCCTCTTTTAAGATAACCGCATTGGCTTTCCACAGGTCCAGCTGATATTTTCCGGGCTTTCCATCGGCGGTCAAAAACCGGGTCCAGTCCGCCTGGGAAAAGCCCTTCCTAAAGGCCTCTGCCACCTCTTCTCCCACCTCATAGCACTTCCCGCAGATGCTGGGGCCTACACAGGCGATCACATCCTCCGGGCGGGTCCCAAAGGAATCCCTCATCGCCTCCAGGGTCACCTGCCCCATGCGGGCCACCGTTCCCCTCCAGCCGGAGTGGCTGAGTCCGATCGCCCGTTTCCTCCGATCGAAGAAATATAAGGGGACGCAGTCTGCATAAAAGGTCACCAATGTGATCCCTGGGATATCGCAGATCAGGCCGTCCACATCCCGGTAATCCCGTTCCAAGATCACGCCCTTCCCCGCGTCTTCCTCTGTCACAAGACGGACATTGGTGGTATGGGTCTGCCAGGAGACCACCATCCTGTCCCGCTCCACACCCAGGGCATGGGCCATCCGCGTATAATTTTCCAGCACATGAGCGGGGTCGTCCCCCCGGCTGTAAGAAAAGTTCATGGTTGCGAACTTGCCTTGGCTGGCTCCGCCCATACGGGTAGAAAACCCGTTGACCACCAGACCAGTCTCCTCCAGCGCCTTGAACGAAAGATAGGGGGTCCCCCTATCCTGGACGGTCCGAAATACGTCCCGGTCGTCTGCATAGATCCAAGGGATCGGGACCGCCGACCTTGCATCTGCCTGCCTGTCATCCATATCTATCTGACAGTCCTTCTGCAGGTCTTTTTCTATATCCATCTGCACATCCTCCATCCTGTCTCCAAGGCTGCTCTCTGACTCTGGCCAGATCTTTCTTTTATACGCTTTATCATCCTTATATATCCTGCCCTTTACCTTTGGCCCGAGAAAGGACCGCGCACAGACCGGCCAAGACCAGAAAGGCCACTCCGACCGCCACAAGGCCGGCCAGGGAGCCGTTCCCTACCTTGCCCGCCAGAAAGATCGATGTGGGGCCGTCCGCACCGCCGATGACCGCTATGGATGCCGCTGCGGTCCCTCTGGCTTTCATCTTTATCGCCAGACCTGAGCCGACCGCCAGAAGGCCGGCTATACTAAAGATGATACTAAAAAGGATACTTATGATCCTGCATATCTTCGACATCATCATCTCCTCCATCCTATCCTAACAGATCCTCGATCTTATCCGTCATCCGCTCCCCAACCTCCAGCCCACCGCCACGTCGTTTCAATGCACGTGTCAAGGACATGACCGATGGGATATTCCTTATATTCGGTGTCCCGCCTGCAAATACGATGCGTCCATACACTTTCCCACATCGATCAAAGGCATCCCTAAAAAGATCCAGCGTATTTTGGATCTGATCGACCGCTTTCAAAAACTTCTTTCCTTTCAACTCGATCAAGACAGCCATCGGCTTTTCTGCTGTATCAACAAGATATAGATAGTCGCACTTCGATACGTTCGGCGGCGTCTGCTTATCTGTGACCACAGCACCTCCATCGATATGTACCGATAAGATCTTATGGCGGTCGCCTTTTGTGTTCAGCAGATGATACGTTTTCCCTTTCTCTGTGCATGCGGCATCTGAACGTTGGTCGCAAAACTCTATACAAAGATCTTTTCTGGAACAATGGACATCCAAAGGAGATGCCAATGCTCTAAAAAAGCAAGTCTGCGTTTCCTTACAGATCATATCGGACCTCCATATCCATTATCTTATCGGTATCTTCATTGATCAGATCCGAGATCTGATCGATCTTCGATGCATCGATCAACCGCTCTGTTCGATCTTTAATAGAAACAAAGGAAAAGGATCCTTCATTTGAGATCATGAACGCATCCATCTGGGACGGCGAGATCCTCAAACGTCTGTGAAGGACAGGGGGCTCATTCCCCAAGATCCGGTCCTCGACTTTTGCCGAATAAACAGACAGATTGATCGATGTCAAGATATAGGGGCTATGTGTGGTGATCAAAACACTGCTGTTCGTAGAATTGATGAGCAGAGCGATCAGATCGACCACATTTTTTTGCGCGGAAGGAAAAAGGTGTGCCTCTGGTTCTTCCAGAACGAGGAATACCTTTTTCTGTTCTAATATCTTGATAAAGATGAGCAATACGATCCACAGCACTTCTTGTTGTCCGGATGAAGCATACATCAATTTTACATATGCGTTATCGCTATAATACAGCTTCTCCCCATCTGTATCATTCACATAGTCGCCGCGCAATATCTCACGGACGATCTTATAAGCTAAGTCAACATCCGCATTTTTGATCTGACCGTCGATCGTCTTGGTATAATTGCTGATCATCTCCGGGATCCTTACGCCAAAGCTTTTTTTGGTCACCTGGATCAGATCGATAAATTCCTGTAAGGGTAGGTCCATGATCGAAACATCCAGATCATGCAGCTGCTCAGAAAGCGTTGCCAGTATGCTCCTTCCCGCAGGGATATAAAGGATCTCCTCCGCATCGTCAAACAATCCTGAAACAACGGTCAAGAAATGGCTCCTCACAAACTGCCTGGTCTTAAGATCGTTCATCAGGCTTTCGATCGGGTTCGGGTCAGTGGCAGATGTACTTGTATATAAGCGCGCCGTCTCATCGATCAATCGCTTTATCTGATCAGACAGGGTCTTTGAAAAGCTGACCCGGACAAAACCCGTTCTATCCAAAGCTAAAGACATCCTTTTGATATGAGGCGAAGTGAGCGGATCTTTTTCAGACCAGTTATAGTAAAATTCGATCCGGAATGGTCTCATATGCTTTGTCGTCCCAAAACATCCCATGAACTGCTTTCTCACATACTTTAAAAAATAGGTGTAATATTCATTTGGATGGACGCTGGTAAAATTTTTACTTTCAACCAGATATTCCAGCATATAGTCTTTTATCTTACGGCAAAAATAGATCAACTTCGCTAAGGTGCTCTTCCCTGATGCCTGCGCACCGATGATGACCTCCATTTTTTTATCCAACACCATATCCAAACGATCTATCGTTGCAAGATCATTGACTATGATCCTCTTCACCCTATCCCCTCCATCTATCTGTCTATATCTTTAGTATAGCACGCCCCCTCTCATTCGTCTACAGTTTTTTACATTTTTAAAGAGGTGCCCGGCATCACATCCCGGTAAAGTCCAGCATCACCTTTAAGCAGCTCCCCGGATCCTCCTTGTAGGCATTGTGGGAGCCGAGGATATCCGGTGCGTTGATCTTGAACAGCACCTCATTGCGGAAGAGGCATATCCGCAGACGGACCGCACAAAAAGGTTGACATCCTCGCACAAGATCGCCATAATAGGCCTTTAGAGAAAGGATGTGCCGATGATGAACGACAGAGACAAGATAAAGGGGATGCTGCTGACCCTGATGGGCGGATGTCTGTGGGGGTTTTCGGGGACCTGCGGCCAGTATCTGATGCAGAACAAGGGACTGACATCCGATTGGCTGGTGCCGATCCGGCTGACCATAGCGGGTCTTTTTCTGCTCCTCCTCTGCTACGGCAAACAAAAAAAGACCGTCTTTGCGGTCTGGAGGTCCCCACGGGACCGGCTGGAGCTTTTAAGCTTTGGCATCTTTGGCATGTCCATGTGCCAGTATACCTATTTCACCGCGATCGGCGCCTCCAATGCGGGGACCGCTACTGTCCTGCAGTACATCGGCCCGGTGCTCATCATGATCTACATATCGCTGCGGACCCTGAAGCTGCCCTCCCTCCGGGAGATCCTTGCGATCGTTCTGGCAGTCCTGGGCACCTTCCTTTTAGCCACTCACGGCAGGCCAGGGAACATGGTGCTGTCCAAAAAAGCCCTCTTCTGGGGCCTTGCCTCAGCCGTGGCCCTTGCCGTGTATACGGTAGGACCAGGCAGGCTCCTAAAACGCTACGGCGCGCTCCCTGTGACCGGCTGGGGCATGCTCATCGGCGGGATCATGCTGGACATCCTTTTTATGCCCTGGCAGATGGCGGTGACGATCGATCTGCAGGTGGCCGTGGGCATGGCAGCGATCATCCTCATAGGGACGATCGTCGCATTTTCCTGCTATATGGAGGGGATCCGCCTCACCGGTCCGAAAAAGGGGAGCCTGTACGCCTCCATCGAACCGGTATCAGCCACCGTGTTTTCGGTGGTCTGGATGCATGTGGCCTTTGGGAGATGGGACCTGCTGGGGTTTGCCTGTATATTGTCCACTATATCGCTGCTGGCGGCAAAGTGATCGGGCTCTCAGCCGGCACCATGGGGAGCAAGGCTGATCCTGTCAGCACGAAAACGCATCCCGGATCACCCGTATCTCCTCCCCGGCTCTCCCAGAGGTCCCAGTGATACTGACCACATCGAACCGGCAGGGCGTATCCTCCCCATATCGATGGATATAGAGATAATGCCTTGCAGCCTGCCAGATCTTCTGCTGCTTTTTCCTGTCCACCGCTTCCTCCGGATAGCCGCTCCTTAAGTCCTTTCGATACTTCACCTCCACAAAGACCAGATACCGCCCATCCCTGGCGACCAGATCGATCTCTCCCTGGCGGCAGCGGTAATTATGTTCCAATATCTGGTATCCGTTTTTCTCCAAATAAGAAGCAGCCTCCGCCTCACGGGTGCTGCCTACTGCTCTCTTGTTCATCTTTTCTCTCCGTTCCCATATCCACAAACCTCCCGATAAAGCTCCTCCGATGGATCGGGCTGGCCCCGTGTTCCTTCAGCGCCTGGATATGGACTGCCGTGCCGTAGCCTTTATGCTTTGCAAATCCATAGGCCGGGTACAGCCCATCATACTCCACCATCATATGGTCCCTGGTCACCTTGGCCATGACGCTGGCGGCGGCGATGGACAAGCTCTTGGCATCTCCATGAATGATCTTCACCTGCTCCATCTCTCTGGGCAGACCAGGGATCTCGACCGCGTCATTTAAGAGCACCTGTGGGACAACAGAGAGCTTTCCTACAGCCTGTCGCATAGCCTCGTAGGTCGCCTGCAAGATATTGATCTGATCGATCCGCTCCGGTCCTACGATCCCTACTGCATAGGCCACCGCCTTCTCCTGTATCTCCAAAAAAAGCGCCTCCCTCCGCTTTTTTGAAAGCTTCTTGGAATCGTTCAGATAGAGGATCTTAAGGTCCTTCGGAAGGATGACCGCCCCGGCCACCACCGGCCCGGCCAAGGGACCTCTCCCCGCCTCGTCCACCCCGCAGACAGCAGATGCCCAGGCATACTCCCGCTCAAACTCCAGCATCTCCTCAAGACGAGCCAGCTCCTTTTCCAAACGCTCTCCCTTTAACTCCCTTGCCATCCCATCCTCCGATCCGTATCCTCTCGATCTTATCGATCCAGATCACACACGCTGCTCATCTGGCCGCTCAAAGGTGATCCGCCCCAGCTTCCCGCTCCTGAGATCGTCAAAGAGCAGGTTCGCCGCCTTCGCCAGATCATATCCTCCACCCTTCTGCAGACATCCTCTGGCCTTCGCGATCTGCTCCAATAAAGATGCCAGCATTTTGGGAGCCTTTTGGGACGCCTCTGTCTCCAGCCGATAACGCTCCCTCACCCCATCCGGATACCGCTCCTGCAAAAAGGACAGCAGCTCCAGCGCCAGCTCTTCCTTATCAAGTATCTCGTCGTTGATCGAACCGATATAGGCCAGCTTCTTTCCGGCCTCCTGGTCCTCGAACTTCGGCCACAGGATCCCAGGCGTGTCCAGAAGCTCCAGGGACTTATTTAAGCGGATCCACTGGTTCCCTTTTGTCACCCCCGGCTTGTTCCCGGTCTTGGTGCAGGCTTTTCCCGCAAAGGCATTGATAAAGGTGGATTTTCCCACATTGGGGATCCCCACCACCATGGCTCGGATCGGACGGTTTAATATGCCTCTTTTGCGGTCCCGCTCGATCTTCTCCCTGCAGGCCGCCTGGACCGCTCCGTTTATCTGCTTTAATCCCGCTCCGCTGCGGCAGTTTAGCTTCACCACCTGGAAGCCCTGGGCCAAAAACCAAGCGGCCCACTGCTCATTAGCCCGCTCGTCCGCCAGATCCGATTTGTTTAAGAGGATCAGCCTTGCCTTGCCTTTTCCAAGCTCGTCTATATCCGGGTTCCGGCTGGAAAGAGGCGCCCTGGCGTCAACCAGCTCGATCAGGAGATCGATCAGCTTGATGTCCTCCTGCATCTGCCGTCTTGCCTTCGTCATATGTCCTGGATACCATTGTATATTCATAAGATCATCCTTGTCGCAATAAACTTCTTTATGAAAGTCCATAACTTAAGGGCAATAATCCGACCGGACTATTGCCCTAAAACATAACACTACACAAACATCAACAAAATACAAACTTATCCTTGATCAAATAAAACATATCATATTGCAAACTTACCTATCGAAGATAGTATACTCGATCTTTAAGAAAAAGTCAACTGGTATTTAAGGCTGAAGCCAATAGCTATCTGGACGAGCGATCAGTCTTGCATTATTATATGCCATTTCTGTTGTAAGACATGTATGCCCATAGTAAACCGTCTTATCATCACTCAGGGACAAGACCAATGCCAAATCTGGTTTATCAGGATTGGTTAAATATAATGGTGCCAACAGTTGGATCTTATCATTATAAAATTGAGGAACAACTGTTTTATAATTAGCTTCGATACGTTTTTTAACAGATCTTATCGCTCCATCGATCAAACTTTGACAAAACTCCTTACCGTTAGCACGTAATTGTTCAGGTATCCTCAAAAAATTTTCTTCATCGTATAAAATATGCTCCCACTGCGGGATGATATCCAGCTTAATATCATATATCAATGCACTAGGATCGTCAAAATAACTCGCTCTCTGCAGATCTGCTATCGCAACATTAGGGATATTCGCAAATTTTGCAGTATAACTATTATAAAAAGCATTGAACCTCCATGTTTGGTATCCATCTATCGGGTTCTTTATACAATAGAAATATATCGACTGCCAGGTTTTATCATATAAACCTGTATTAAAACAAGCCATTTGGTCATCCATATAAATATATTTTTGTTTATCCTTGTCAGAAGCCCCATCTCGTTCTTTCCACAATTTTTCGAAAGTGAAATACAGATAGTTTTTCAAGATACCAAAATCATTTTTTCCAGCATAACTCCATTTCTCTGGTGACAAGTCATTTGTCGCCAACATTTGCAGCCTATTTGTATAAAACTCATAATTGCCTAAAAAGGCCCAGTCTTTTAAGCGCATATATCATTCTCCATTTGATCGCTGTCAACACACTTTATCCTTGACCCGGATAGATCCGGCTCACTGCACCCGCCCCATTCCCAGGGCAGGGTAGACCCGAAACCAGACCTTTCCTTTGATCTGCCCGGCTTTCACATTTCCAACATTTACAAAACGACTGTCTTCACTGGAGTCCCGATTGTCTCCCAGAAGGAAATACTCGTCCTCGCCCAGCGTCACCGGCGTTTCGGCCAGTCCGGCTAAGGCGATCTTCTTTTGATCCGCAGGCTCCTCTAATCGCTCTCCGTCTATCCAGATCCGCCCTTCCGTGATCTGGACCGTCTCCCCCGGAAGACCGATGATCCGTTTGATGTTCACCTTGGCATCCTCCCGCTCAAAGACCACCACATCAAACCGTTTTGGACCTGTAAGATCATACAGGAACTGATCGATCAGCACCACATCCCCGGAATTTAACAGGGGGGACATGGAATTACCGGCCACCTCCACCTGGATCCCAAATGCACGGACGATAAAACAAGCCAATGCGATGGCCACGATGATATCAATCACCCAATTCACACAGCGGCGGAGAAGGTTCGTCTCTTCCTTCTTGAAAAATTCTATATCTCCCACCTCCGTTTAAAACAAGCAGGGCACATCCTGATGATATAGTCACAAAAGGGACTATTTTCATAGTCCCCTTTTGCTCAAGATCTCTGCTGTCATCTTAACTCTTTTACCTTCGCAGCTTTACCTACGCGGCCTCTTAAGTAGTACAGTTTCGCACGTCTTACCTTACCTCTCCTCACCACTTCGATCTTATCTACAAATGGAGAGTGGACCGGCCAGGTCTTCTCAACGCCGATGCCGTTAGAATTCTTTCTTACCGTAAAGGTCTCTCTCGCCCCGCCGTTTTGTCTCTTTAACACAGTGCCCTCAAAGATCTGGATCCTCTCTCGGTTCCCCTCTTTGATCTTGTTGTATACCTTTACGGTATCGCCTACGTTAAACTGCGGTACAGTCTTTTTTAACTGCGTCTCTTCGATCTTTCTGATGATCTCGTTCATCTGTGTGCCTCCTTGTCCTATTTGATGTTCTTACATACTCAGATCCGTATCAGCGGAACATCTCTTTTTGTCACAACATTTGGAGTCTATCACAGATCGAGCACAAATGCAAGTATTTTGTCGATCCGATCTTTTTTTCTGATCTTTTTTTAATCATTCCGGATCGCTGCCAGCGGACTGAGCTTCATGGCCCTGGTGGCCGGGATGAACCCCGCCGCCATGCCCACGAACACCGCAAAGGCCAGCGCCGCCATGTTCAGCCACAACGGGATCCTGGAAAGATCGCCGGCCATGCCGGTCAGCGCCTCGCCGCCGGCGAACTGATTGATCACGGTGGAGATGATCAGGCTCAGGACGATCCCCACCACGCCGCCCATAAATCCGATAAAGCCGGATTCTAAGAGGAACATATCCCGGATATTGCCCATGTCACAGCCCAGCACCTTCATCACGCCGATCTCCTTGGTCCTCTCATAGATCGACATCATCATGGTGTTGGCGATCCCGATGGCCGCTACGAACAACGACACCGCGCCGATACCGCCCAGTACTGCCTGGACCATCTGGGACTGCTGCCTGGACTGCTCCAGCCATTCCATATTGCTCTGGGCCTGGTAGCCCATATCCGATATCATCTCCTGCACCTGGGTCACATACTCCATATCCTCCACAAAGACCTGGGCCGAGTCATAGACCAGGTAGGGAAGGGCCTTGCCCTTCTTGTTGGTGGGCTGGTCCGGGATCGGCCTTTTCTTAAAGATCCGCCTTAGCTGTGCTTCTAAAAGGCCGATCTCCACATAGATATTGTAGCTGTAGTTATTCCAATCCTCCACCGATCCCTCCACCAGGGCGGCGGTATCCACCATATACTTTTTCGGCGGCTTCACTGCGTTCCCGCCTTCCTGGGTCCCCTGGGAGGACCAGTAGGCATCCATATCAAAGATCACATAAAGGGGCTTGCCCATAAAGTCCACATCCGGCAGCTCC
>CAJUSS010000001.1:32585-86345 GCA_910588895.1 uncultured Lachnospiraceae bacterium | reverse complement strand
CATGGAAGTCATCGGAATGGGAGAGAATAAGACGCCCAAGTCATTTAAGGCGGCAGGGAGATTTTGTGTGTACCTTTATCAACGCATGGCCCAACCAGAAGCTCTTAGGCTACTCCATCCGTCAGCTCTGGCGGGATATCCTGCCCTCCCTGCTCACCTCGGTGCTGATGGGGGGCGCGGTCTACGGGGCGGGACGGATGTTTCCCAGAGGGATCTTGGGACTGACTGTGCAGGTGGGGGCCGGCGTGGTCTTATACCTGTTGCTCTCCCTGCTGTTCAAGCTGGATAGCTTTCAGTATCTGCTGGGGATCGTAAAGGAGAAGGCGGGGGCGAGATAAAAAGAGCCTTGGCCGCCTAGAGCAGAGTATCTAAGAGCGCTCCGCAGATCACATCCATATCCTCTCTCGTGTACCGCTGATCCACCGGGAGAGGGAGGATGTTTTCGGCCATCTGATAGCCTAAAGTACCTTCCTGCCCGGGTTTTAGCATCTCCGGCCACAAGGTGGGGATATAGATCTTTTTGTCCAAAAGCTTTTTTCGGATCTGGGGACCAGATGGGGCGCTGCCCTTTGTCCAGAAAGGATAGGCGTAAGCGCCGCTGATGATAGGCAGCTTTAGCCGGTTTAGACCCTTTAGACGTGCGTGGAGATAGCGGAAGTTTTCGGACCGACGCTCCAGCACAAAGGCATAGTCGATGCCGCGCAGCAGATTATGGGTCAGCCGGGACATCTGTTTGACCGGCTCTTCGGTGAAAAGCTGGTCATTTTGGGTATACTCGTGATAGTGGTCGGCGGCCCTGCCCTCAAACCGTCCCAGGAGATAGCCCATACGATGGCGGGATACATCCTGGGGAAGGCGGTCATATAAGGCTTGCCAGTCCAGATCCGGGCCTTGGTCAGGCTCTTTTTTTGTTTTTGGGTCCCACAAAGAAAGATAAGCGCCATCGGGCACGCCGAAGAACTTTCGGCAGCTGTAGATCGTATCCACTGTCGCGGCAGGGCCGTATGCATCCGCAGTATAGGAGGAGCGCTCTCCGCTGTCCATGGGCATATCCGGGCTGTGGATCGCATGAGGGGACAGAGGGGCCTGGAAGAACGCGTGGACATCATCCACGATCAGCCGTGGATAGGCCTGGGCATAGCGCCGGAGCAGCTCATTTGGGAGCGCGCCATAAAAATTGACCAGGTACAGCCATTCCCCTTCGAGCAGAGGCCTATCCGGCACCGGCTGAAAATGTATGTCCACCGGATAAGTCTCCCAGGCTGCGCCCTCCTTTTCGCAGGCTTCCCACACCGTAGAGCAGCAGAGCCGGGGGAGCAAGAGCTTTTTGATCTTCCGGTATCGGATCAAAAATTGCAGAGCTGTCCGCCCGCTGTTGAGTGCCAGCAGCTTTGGATAGTACTCCCGGCCATGATAGGTGTCCAGCTCGATATAGCCCCCATATTCTTTTTCGTTCATCCCAGTTTCCTCCATTTTCCTGATCTATATCTGCGTCCCGCCTACAGCGGGATTCTTGATCGACCGGTAAAAGTAACGTCAGATCAGCGTTCCAATGTATACGCCTGCAGATACCCTTTGACAGTTTCCTTGTCATTGAACATCAACACATCCACGATCGAAAGGCCCGGCACGAAAGGATCCCCAAACTGCGCGTACTCGATCGGATCTATCTGGATAAAGAACAGATCCACTCCGGCGCGCCGGAAATCCTCTTGGCGGTACAGCTCTCGCCCTCCGATCGCATTGATATAGGTATCGGCTCCCAGGCAGCGGCAGATATCCAGGACTTTATCTTCTTTGACCAGGCGGCCGTCCTTCTCCGGGATCTGGGAGGATACGCAGATCCTGGCCGGGATCTGTAGATAGCGGCACATCGCCCGGATAGAGTGCTCTAAGTAGCGGGCCAGGTTGTCCTCCTCAAAGAGCACGATCTCCTCTAAGAGCGGCAGTACCTCCTTATACATAGGCGCTTTCTGATAAGCCATCTGAAAGGTGCCAAGGAGCTTTTTTCCCTGGTGGTAGCGGGGATCGCGCATCAGCCCCACCTCATTGATCTTTTTATTGGGGCTGGCGCCGGACATGATCAGATTGAAATATTTTGGACTGCCTTGGTATAGATAACGGTTACGGCTGATCCAGCCGCCCTTGATGAAATTGACATCGTCATAGATCACAAAGGTATCGGCACAGGCGATCAACTGCCAGTAGCCTAAGTAGGGGAGGAAGTAGGGCTGCATGATCGATAGCTTCATAAAATATACTCTCTTTTCTGTTTGATCTGCTTTTACATAGGTTCTTCTATAGCTTTGCAGGTGGTCGGGACGACGCGTACAGGTGGCCGATCAAAAAGACCGCTGACGATGCGTATATGCTCTGCCAGCGGTCTTTCTTATGTGTATCCGGTCTGCAGGCCAGCAGGCCTACTGACCGGACAGGTCTTATCTTAGTATGTCGCACCTGCGGATGCGTCTTCCTGGCCTGCAGGTACAGTGGCCTCGGGATCGCTGGTCACTGCCGTCACTGCCTGAGCGGCGGCCTGCATAGCAGCGACCGCTTCCGGAACGGTAGGATCGGTAGGATCATAGTTCTGGGTCACCGGGATCGTGGCATCCAGGACAGGGGCCTCAAACGGTCCGGGGATGACCGCGCTGTAGATCTCGATCGTGGTGCCGATCGGACAGTTATCGTAGATCCACTTGGTCTCGCCGGTCTTTAAACGGGTACAGCCGTGGGAACGCCCGATCCCCAGGTTGTTATAGGTAGTGGCATCCAGGGAGTAGGGGTTCTGATGGTTAAAGATGACGGAGTGGAGCATGTAACCATCCTTTATCCGCATGGCATACTGGGTATAGACATCGCCGATCATCAGACGCCAGCGGTATTTTTCCGGCATGCGGAAGGTCCCCTCTGGTGTGTCATCGCCGGTGGTGGTCAGGAAAGATACCACCGGGAGGATATAGCCATTGGCTCCGTCCTGTGCATATACGGTCAGTGTATCGGTCTGCCGGTTGATCCGCAACATATAGGGGCCGGCATCGCCCAGGATACCGCGAAGATCGGATACCAGCATCCCGTTGTCATCAAAGAAATACTTGAAGCCGTCTATGTACTGCCAGCCGGTGACAGCCTGGTCGTTCATGATGTAGTAGCGCTGGTTGTTCACCCAGGCCCAGCCGGTGAAGGGCTGTCCGCTGCCGTCCTTGTAGGTGGGGACTGCGCCGGTGTACTGGATGCCGTCCGTGCCTGCAGGGGAGGACACCCTTTTTGCGGTGGCATAGGGGAACTCGGTGCCCTTGGGGATCAGTGCCATGCGGAAGCTGATCATCCATTTGCCTTCCGCCATGGTACCGGAGGTCTCGCCGTTCTTTGCCCAGTCTAAGACCGTTCCGTCCGATAAGGTGGATTGGTAGTAAACATCATAGCCGTTGCTGATCACACCAGCGATACGGACCTGCATGGCCTCGATCGCGGAGCCGTCGGTCAGAGCGGCGGTGCCTGTGCCGTTCATCACCCAGGGAGACCAGCCGGTGGTACTGGAATACGCACGGTAGATGATGTTCCCCAAGGTGTTCCTTAAGACCATCTGGATGGAATACCAGCCGTTCCCAAGATTGTGGAGCGTATCGTCACTGATAAAAGAAGGGGTCCAGAAGCCGTCCACGCGCAGTGCGCTGGCGGCGATGTAGGGGATGGAATCCCCGTAGGCCTGGCTGTGGGCGTAGGCCATCCCGTTTGCTTCCTCGTCGGTGGTAAAGGTGAGCTGATCTAAGGGGGTCTTCTGGACCTGTGAGCTGTCAGAAGAACCGGAAGGGCTGGAATCGTCAGAACCGCCGGAGCGGATGACCCTGTTCCCGTTTTCAGTGGTCTCACCAGAGGGGGCGGCCGCGTCGCTGAAGCCGGGACCCTGTGAATAGTCTACTGTCTCATCTGCATATGCGGTCATCATCCCGGTGGAAGCGATAGAAAGGGATAACAGAAGCGCTGCAGAATAACGCTTAAACTTGTGCATAATGAATTCCTCCTGATATTGCCGGGAACACATCCCGGAATATTTATATCCTGCGAAAGGCTTGTCCGCCCGTAAAGCCCATCCCGATCAGCTGCGGGCCCAATGCCTGTTTGGCAGGAAATTATGATATCAGTACTAATTTAATATATTTAGAGGAAAAAAGCAAGAGAAGCTTTACTTTTAATTGGCGATATTGTAAAATCGTAAAGATCATGACTGAAAAAAGTAATCAGATCAGGAGACCAAGGATAAAAAGGAGGGATCCGATGGAAGGGAGAGAACGACCCATCCGGGTGACACGGTCTTCCATGCCGCCCTTTGGAGAATATACAGAGATGATCCGGGAGCTGTGGGACAGCCATTGGCTGACGAACATGGGAGACCTCCATCAGCGTCTGGAGGGAGAGCTGGCGAGCTATCTCCACGCGCCCCGGCTGTCTCTTTTTGTAAACGGGCATATGGCGCTGGAGACGGCGATCGGGGCTTTGGACCTTACCGGTGAGGTGATCACCACGCCTTTTACCTTTGCCTCCACGACCCATGCGATCGTGCGGAACGGGCTTACCCCGGTATTTTGTGATATCCGACCGGATGACTACACCTTAGATCCGGATAAGCTGGAGGCGCTGATCACTCCCAGGACTTCTGCGATCCTGCCGGTCCATGTATATGGGAACCTATGCCGTACAGATCAGATCGACGAGATCGCCAGGGCCCACGGACTGAAGGTGATCTATGACGCGGCCCATGCCTTTGGGGAGGAGCTGGAGGGGAGAGGGGTGGCTTCCTTTGGGGATGCCAGCATGTTCAGCTTCCATGCCACCAAGGTGTTCAATACGATCGAGGGCGGCGCGGTGGCCTACAAGGATCCGGAGCTGGCCCATCTGATCGACGGTCTTAAGAATTTTGGGATCATGGATGAGGAAAATGTGGCTCTGGTAGGCGGAAATGGAAAGATGAACGAGTTCCAGGCGGCTATGGGCCTGTGCAATCTGCGCTATGTGGAGCAGGAGATCGGTAAGCGGGAGCAGATCGCCGCCCGATACCGGATGCGCTTAAACGGAGTGGAGGGGATCTGTCTCTGCGCGGAGGAGAAAAATGTAAAACGGAACTATGCGTATATGCCTGTGGTGTTCGACGGCTTTAAGAAGGACCGGGAACAGGTCTTTCGGGAACTTACGGAGCAGGATATCCACCCCAGGAAATATTTTTATCCTTGTGTGAACGCGTACCAGTGCTACCGGGGGCGGTTCGACCCGGCGGATACGCCGATCGCACAGCGGATCTCCATGGGCGTGCTCACATTGCCGATGTATGCAGATCTTCCGCTGGAGACAGTAGATGAGATCTGCGACATCATCCTGGGATGAGAGCGCCCCAAAGGGAAGATAACGCAGTAAAGAAAGCACGAGCATGGTGTGGAAAGGCGATGGCTATGCAGGAGATCTTGTTGATCATCCCTTCTTATAATGAAGAGAAAAATATCGAGAAGGTAGTGGGGGAGCTGAAGGAGCATTTTCCGCAGTTTGACCATGTGGTGGTCAATGACGGCTCCTCCGACCGGACAGCCGCGATCTGCCGGGAGAAGGGCTACCATCTGCTGGATCTGCCGGTGAACTTAGGACTGGCCGGGTGTTTTCAGGCAGGCATGAAATATGCCTATCGAAAGGGATATCGCTATGCTATCCAGTTCGACGGGGACGGGCAGCACCGGCCGGAGTATATCGAGGCGATCCGCAGGAAGATGGACGAGGGCTACGACATCGTGATCGGGTCCCGGTTCGTGGACCGGCCAAAGGATCTGTCCCCCAGGATGCTGGGGAGCCGCCTTCTTTCCGGGGCGATCCGTCTGACCACCGGAGCTAAGATCGCGGATCCCACATCCGGCATGCGGATGTTCAACGAGGAGATGATCAAGGAATTCGCCCTGCAGCTGAACCATGGCCCGGAGCCGGATACGATCTCCTTTTTGATCAAGCAGGGAGCGCGGGTGGCGGAGGTGCCGGTGCGGATAGCAGAGCGTCTGGCCGGGGAAAGCTATCTAAAGCCGGTGGTGGCTGCAAGATATATGGTGCGGATGCTGATCTCCATCCTGCTGATCCAGAATTTCCGCAAACGGAGTTGAGAGGTCCTATGAAGATGCTGGGAGAGCTCCTGCTGTATAAGGGGCAGAGGCTGGAAAAACAGAATATGGTCTGGAACATGGTGGGGAGCTTTGTCTATGCCTTTGCCAGCATGGTCCTCTCCTTTTTGGTGATGCGGGTCGTCGGGGAGGATGCGGGCGGCGTGTTCGCGGTAGGGTTCAGCGCGGTGGGACAGCAGATGTTCACCCTGGCTTATTTTGGCCTGCGTCCCTTCCAGAGCACGGACGGGGGAACAGCCTACGGCGGCTATTCCTTTGGTGAATATCTGGCCCACAGGCGGCTGACCGCAGGAGCTGCTGCTTTCGCAGCCGCCTTTTTTGCCCTTTGGATGACGGGGAGGGGAGCCTACGGCCGGGAAAAGGGGCTGGCGGTGTTCCTCCTGGCATTGTATAAGATCGTCGATGGCTATGCCGATGTCTACGGATCCGAATTCCAGCGTCAGGGGAGCCTGTATCTGACCGGAAAGATCGACACCTTTCGGACCCTGCTGTCTGTGACGGTCTTTTTTGCGCTCCTGGTCGGCACAGGCAGGCTCCTTCCCGCCTGTGCCGGAGCGGTCTCCGCGCAGATCGCCGGCGTGGTCCTTTTTGACCTTCCGGCAGCCCAAGCCCTGGAAAAGGTGGACTATGGATACAGGAAGGGGAGCATAAGGGCGATCTTTTCCCAGTCCGGTCTCTTGTTCCTGTCCGTGTTCCTGGACTTTTATATTTTTTCCGCAGCCAAATATGCGATCGACAGCCGCTTAGATGACGCGTCCTCCGGTTATTTCAATCTGCTTTTCATGCCCACCTCCGTGATCTATCTGGTGGCCAATTTTGTGATCCGCCCATTCCTTACCCAGATGACGGACTGCTGGAACGGCAGAGACCGTATCGGCCTAAAAAGGATCCTGCAAAAACTGGGCGGGGTCATCTTAGGGCTGACCATCCTGGCGGTGGCCGGCTGCCTCCTTTTAGGCCGACCGGTCCTTCGGCTCATGGAGTATCTGCTGGGAGCGGGCTACGAAGGGAGCCTGACCGGCTATCTGCCGGTGTTCGTGCTGATCGTCTTTGGCGGCGGCGTGTATGCCTTTGGGAACCTCCTGTATTATGTCCTGGTGGTGATGCGGAGGCAGAAGGCGATCTTTTGCGTCTATGGGGTGACCTTCATAGCCGCCCTGCTCTTGGCCCCGCTCCTGGTCGCCCGCTTTAAGCTTTTTGGAGCCGCGGCGGCTTACAGCCTGTTCATGGCGATCCAGCTGGCTGGGTTTGGCGTTTGTGTGAGATCTGGCTTTAAAAAAGCAGATCTATAGAAGTTTGATGAGAGGAAACACTATGATAGGAGAAACAGACCGTCCCACGATCGATGTGATCATCCCCACCTATAAACCAGGGGAGAAGACCGCCAAGCTTTTGCGGCGTCTGGCAAAGCAGACCTATCCCATCGGAAAGGTCATCGTGATCAATACGGAAGCGCTTTATTGGGATGAGTCTCTGAGGGGATGCTATCCGGGCCTGGAGGTCCATCACATCAAAAAGGAAGACTTTGACCACGGCGGGACCAGGCATATGGCGGTATCTTTTTCCCATGCGGATCTTTTTCTCTGCATGACGGACGACGCGGTGCCGGCAGGTCCACATCTGGTAGAGCGGCTGGTGGAAGGCTTTGGGGCGAGAGGGCCGAAGGGCGAGCGCCCGGCTATGGTCTATGGACGGCAGCTGGCGGACAGGGACTGTGAGTTAAGCGAACGCTATGCCAGGCGCTTTAATTATCCGAAGGAGGGATGCGTGAAGACGGCGGCGGATATCCCCAGGCTGGGGATCAAGACGTATTTTGGGTCCAATGTCTGCTGCGCTTATGACCGCCAGATCTATGAGGACCAGGGCGGCTTTATCCGGCATACGATCTTCAATGAGGATATGATCTTTGCGGGAAATGCGGTCCAGGCGGGCTATGCGGTGGTCTACGAGGCCAGGGCGCGGGTGATCCATTCCCATAACTACGGGAATAGGCAGCAGTTTTCCCGGAATTTTGATCTGGGGGTCTCCCAGGCGGATCACCCGGAGGTCTTTGGCGGCCTCCCCTCGGAGGGCGAGGGGCTCCGCCTGGTAGGGCGGACGGCGGCGGACCTGTTAAAGAGCGGACATCCCTTCCATCTCCCGGGGCTGGTGGTAAGGTGCGGCTGTAAATATGCTGGCTACCGTTTAGGCAAGGTCTATCGGCATCTGCCAGACTGGCTGGTGCGCTGGTGTACATCCTCGCCTGGATATTGGGAGATGAAGGCGGGAAGAGCCGTGCAGTGGGCACAGGAGGAGACAGGAGAAACCATATGATGACGATGATGCTGCGGGTCATCCTGATCCTGGTCTCGGCGGGGACCATGGCTATGATGATCCAAAAGATACGAAAAGCTACGCTGCAGATAGAGGATGCCATATTTTGGGCGCTGGTCTCTGCGATGATCGTGGTGTTCAGTCTTTTTCCCGTGGTGGCGGATCTTTTGGCCCATATGCTGGGGATCTATGCCACGGTCAATTTCCTGTTCCTGTTCATGATCTTTTTGCTGTTGATGCGCGTCTTTGCCATGACGATCCGGATCTCCCAGCTGGAGACCAAGGTGAAGGAACTGGTGCAGGCCATGGCGCTGGAGCGGTTAGAGCGGGCGGAAGAGGAGAACAGGGTCCGGGACGGAGACAACGAGGGTGTGGGTGTGCCAAAGCAGGAAGGAGCCTGCAAGAAAGGCACATCCGGGTTCTGACCGAAAGCCTGCGAAAAGAGTGTGGGCCCAGGCCCGCGAAAGATACAAGGAGTAGGATATGAAAGAAAAAAAAGCTGCCGGGAAGGGACAGGAAAAGACGGGATCCAAGCGCAAGCTGTCCGTCACCAGGACCCAATGGCTGCAGTATGGCCTGGCGGTCCTTCTGGTGTTCTTTTTGGCATTTATCCTGGAATATCTCTGCCAGATGCCGGTGTTAAGGAGCGACAACAGGGGCGTCCTAAAGGTCCCGATGGAGATGGTGGCGGCAGACGGGTTCGAGCGGACGGAAGAGGGCTTTTTGCTGACAGAGGATAGGGGGACCTTGAGCATCGGACTGGACGGCATCTATGTGGATCGGTTCATCTATCACTTTGACTATGACCATCTGCTGAACGCCAAGGTCTATGTCTGCTTTTACAATGCTTACGGGGAGGCGGATCCCGACCAGGATATGATCTTAGAGGACCGCAATGCCAGGCGGCTGGAGACGTCTTCTTTAAAGATCGGGAAGAACGTGGATTCCATCGTCCTGGCCGTGGAACGGCCTGCGCTGGGGGAAGAGGGGACCAGGGCGGAAGCGGCTGAGATGCCTCTTACGATCACCGGCTTTGAGGTGGCGGATGTGCCGGAGATCAATCTGTATCGCCTGGGATCTTTCCTGGTGATCCTTGGACTGGCGGCGTACTTCTGGTTCTGCCGGGGCTATCTGGGCAAGCATCTGGAGGCCGCTTTCCTGGCGGTCTGCCTGAGTGTAGGGACGCTGACGATCTGCGCGCTCCCGGCAGGCAAGGTGGGCTTCGACGAGGAGACCCACCTGTACCGGGCCATGGGGATCGCCAGCTTTCCCCATGGGATGAACATCAATCAGCCTGTGTTCAGCCAGATGATCGCGGACCTAGATTCCTGGCCGGAAAACCAGCCGGGATCTTATATGGAGCAGACGGCGCTGCGGGAATACCTGGATGAGATGGGGGATTACAGGACCGGGACGATCCATCTGGAGCCGATCATCCCGGCTGGGACCATCCCGGCTTATCTGGGGCAGGCCCTGGTGCTGAAGCTGTGCAAGGGCTTCCACGTCCCCTGGGGCTATATGCTCATGCTGGGCAGGTTCGGGAACCTGCTGGTATATGCGGCGCTCATGTATCTCGCCATCAAAAAGACCCCGGTGGGTAAGGCGGTCATGCTGGTGATCGGACTGATGCCCACCTCCATGTTCTTAGCCTGTACCTACTCCTATGATCCCTGGGTCACCGGCTGGATCTATCTGGGGACGGCCTGCCTTTTGAAGGAGGTCCTGACGCCGGAGGAGAAGATCACCTGGAAGTCCTATCTGCAGATCATGGCCTGTTTCCTATTAGGGTGCGCGCCAAAGGCGGTGTATGCGCCTATGGTGCTGATCGCCTTGCTGCTGCCGGCGAAAAAGTTCAGGGAAAGGAAAGAGCGATACCTGATGCGGGCGGGGATATGCCTGCTCCTTGCAGGCCTCTTGGCCTCCTTTATCCTGCCGGTGCTGATCGCGCCAAGCCAGACCGGGGATATCCGGGGCGGGGCCACCAGCGAGGCGGGGCAGATGAGCTATGTACTGGGCCATCTCCCCGGCTATCTCCAGGTGCTGTCCACATCGATCATAAGGTCCATGCCCCAGATGCTCTTTGGGCGGGATATCTTTTCCGTCCAGGGCCATCTGGCGGACAGCCCCTTTACCTGGCTGTCCATGGGCTTGGCCCTCTATGTGGTGGTCACGGACACGAAGGCGACCAGCCCGGAGACCTTAAAGGCCGGGCAGAAGCTGTGGATCTTCCTGATGCTGGGCGGGAGCGTCCTTCTCATATGGACCTCCATGTATATCGCCTATACGGTGCCGGGGAGCCTTACGATCGCCGGAGTCCAGGGCCGGTATCATCTGCCGATCCTATACCTGTTCTACATGCTGTTCAATTCCCGCATGATCATTGCGCGAACGAAAAATATGTGGTATCATACGGGAGTATCAGCGGTCAGTGCAGGGCTTTTGCTGGCTACCTTCTGGGTGACGGTCCTGCTGCCCATGTGCATGTAGATGGTGTGTGAGATCCTATATGGTATAGATGGATGGAGCTTATCGATGGAGTATATGACATCTCTCTGCAAGGAGATCATAAAAAAGAGAAAATTGATACTGGAGCTGGCCAAGGCGGATTTTAAAAAACGCCTGGCCGGATCCTATTTTGGCGTAGTGTGGATGTTCGTGCAGCCGGTGGTGACAGTCCTGATCTATTTTTTGATCTTCGGTCCATACGGCTTTAAGTCTGCTCCGCCGGTCCCTGCGCCCTATGTGATCTGGCTGGTGCCGGGGATCGTGCCATGGTTCTTTTTCAGCGAGGCGCTGAACGCGGGGACGGGATGCCTGCAGGAATACAGCTATCTGGTGAAGAAGGTGGTCTTCCCGGTAGAGATGCTGCCGATCATCAAGCTGCTGTCCTGCGCCATGGTCCACGGCTTCTTCCTGCTGATCATGTGCGGGCTGTACTTCTGTTATCAGTGGTGGCCTGCGGTGACCTGGATCCAGGTCATCTACTATTCATTTGCAGCATTTATGCTGGCCTTGGGCCTTAACTACCTGACCAGCTCCATCCAGGTCTTTTTTAAGGACATGGCACAGATCGTGGGGATCATGCTGCAGTTCGGGATGTGGATGGTGCCGATCATGTATGATGAGGGCCTGTTCACTGCCAGAGCGCCATGGATCGGGATCTTCTTTAAGCTGAACCCCTTTTACTATATCGTGGCGGGGTACAGGGACAGTATGCTGACCGGGAACTGGTTCTGGGAGAGGCCTACCTTGACGCTCTATTTCTGGGCGGTCACGGCGGCGCTGTTCCTTTTGGGCCTGAAGGTCTTTAAGCGTCTTCGGCCTCATTTTTCCGATGTGCTGTAGCAAAGATGTGCTGCGGGAGCGATGTATAGAGGAGCGGGAGAGGATGATCGGACAGATAGAGCTTGCCTTCATCTTGCAGGGGGAGACCAGAAAGATCTTGGTGGAGGTGGTCTATTCCGACCGGCGGACCATAGGTCTGGAGGTGGGGAGAGGCGGCGTAAAGCTGCGGGCGCCCAAAAAGACGGCGGACAAGACCCTCCGGCGCTTCGTGCAGGATAAGCAGAGATGGATCGTTGAAAAATACCTGCTCATGGAAGCCAGGCAGGAGGAGCGGGAGCAAAAAGGGATCCCGGACTATGAACAGGATCCGGCGCTGGAGGCGCGGTACCGCCAGCAGGCAAGGGAGCGGCTGGAGGAGCGGGCACATTATTTTTCCCGGCTGATGGGGGTGGACTATAAAAGGATCGCGATCCGGGCGGCCAAGACCAGATGGGGGAGCTGCAGTGCGGTCGGGAATCTGAATTTCCACTGGAAGCTGATCCTGATGCCGCCGGAGGTGCTGGATTATGTGGTGGTCCATGAACTGGCGCACCGAAAAGAGATGAACCATTCGCCGGCCTTTTGGAAGATCGTGGGAGCGGTCCTGCCAGACTATAAAGAGCGGCGCAGATGGCTCAAGCAGTACGGACAGACCGTGTAGCATGGACGGCACACCGCAAGATCGCCGTGCTGGCCGGAGAGGGGGCAGAAAAGAGGAGGTTCCGATGGGAAAGATAAAAAAGTATATACAGACAGTGTGTGAGGCCCTGGAGATGCTGGCGGCGGGACTGGTCCTGCTGGGGATCATACTGGCGATGATCAGCATCCTGAAGAACATCCCAGCTTTTAAGGAGCTGCTGGAGGATGTGACCACCTTTCGGCACTATCTGGAAGCGATCTTCCTGATCGTCATCGGCATCGAATTTTTAGAGATGCTCTGCCGCCCAAATTCAGACAACATCCTGGAGGTGCTCATCTTCCTGGTCGCCAGACATATGATCGTAGGGGAGACGACCCCTTATATGGATTTCGTATCTGTCATCAGCGTAGGTCTGCTGTGCTTCCTGCGCCGATATCTGCATGTGTCCCGGACCAAGGAAAAGGAGCGGGAGGCACAACTGAAGACACAGGACTCGTCCTTAGATGAGGTATGAGGGAAGAGAGGACATCCACCACATGAGCGGTCTGCATGGGTGGGTGTTTTTATCATAGAAAAAACAGGTTTTGATAGGAAAACCAGAGATTTTGTGCTATACTACTACAGATCCAACTGGATAGAAAGGTTTAGACCAAAGCTTTTATGGAGATATCTATGTTGAAAGAGAAGGAAAACTGCGCCATGATTGTCCAGGATGTGACGAAGATCTATAGATTGTATGACAAGCCGATCGACCGCCTAAAGGAGTCTCTGAGCCTGACCCACAAGGTCTATCATAAAGATTTTTATGCTCTGGATAAGATCTCCTTTACGGTGGAAAAGGGACAGACTGTGGGGATCATCGGTACCAATGGATCCGGGAAATCAACCATATTGAAGATCATCACCGGCGTGCTCACACCTACAGAGGGGAGCGTTAAGGTGGAGGGAAAGATCTCCGCTCTTCTGGAGCTGGGCGCCGGGTTCAATATGGATTATACCGGGATCGAGAACATCTATATGAACGGCACGATGATGGGCTATCCCAAAAAGGAGATGGACAGAAAGCTTGACGATATCCTGGATTTTGCGGAGATCGGGGATTTTGTGTATCAGCCGGTGAAGACCTATTCCAGCGGTATGTTCGTGCGCCTGGCCTTTGCTCTGGCGATCAATGTGGAGCCGGAGATCTTGATCGTGGATGAGGCCCTGTCTGTGGGGGATGTGTTCTTTCAGGCCAAATGCTACCGCCGGATGGAGGAGATCCGCCAGAAGGGGACCACGATCCTGATGGTGACCCACGATATGGGGAGCATCATCAAATACTGCGACAAGGTGGTCCTTTTAAATAAAGGGCAGTTCATCGCAGAAGGAAACGCAGGGCATATGGTAGACCTGTATAAGAAGATCCTGGCCGGGCAGATGGATCAGCTCCGTGTTGAGCTGGACAAGGAAAAAACGGACGGTGAGACCGCCGGCGCGGCGGGGACAGATACGCCTAAGAGCGCAGCACCGAAAAGCGGGCAGACAGGAGATGCCCGCTCAGGGGAAGGAGCGGAAAAAAGACCGGCAGAAAAGCTGATGCAAGAGCAGATCACGGTCAATGGCAACCGGACCGAGTATGGGGACGGAAGGGCAAAGATCTATGATCTGGGTCTTTTGGATGAGCGGGGGAACCTGACCAATCTGCTGCTAAAGGGCGAGATGTTCACGATCCGGGAGAAGATCCGTTTCTATGCGGATATCGAAGCTCCGATCTTTACGTATACCATAAAGGATAAAAAGGGGACCGATCTTACAGGGACCAACACCATGTACGAAGGCGCGGACATCAAGCCGGTAAAACAGGGGGACGAGTACCAGGTGGACTTCACCCAGAAGATGAACCTGCAGGGAGGCGAATACCTGCTTTCTATGAGCTGCACCGGTTTTGAGAATGGGGAGCATGTGGTCTACCATCGGCTGTATGATGTGGTCAATATCACCGTGATCTCCAATAAAAATACCGTGGGGGTATACGATATGGAGTCGAAGGTGACCGCTAAGAAACAGTGAGCAGGAGCGGCCCGGACAGGATGCCTGGAGGAGGCCTGCCAAAAGGGATCTGGCGGCAAGGCAGGCGAGAATGGAGGAAAGCTGTGCGAGAGATCAGCTATACGATATTAGATCTGATGGAAGAGTATGGAGCCGACGAGGAGGGCATCCGGAAGATCCTGGAGCAGGACGATCGGCCGGAGGTGCTTTTGGCGCTGTCTCCTATCCGGGAGAACCTGGTGGAGTGGATCCAGATCCAGTCGGAGGACCGGGTATTGGAGATCGGTTCCGGCGCAGGGGCGGTGACCGGGGCCCTGGCCCGAAAGGCCAAGGAAGTCTTGGTGCTGGATCCTCTTTTAGAGACCCTGGAAGTGGATAAAAAACGGCACGGAGCTCTGGGGAACATCCGCTATCAGTGCGGGGACCTTGCAGGGCTGGAAAGGGAGATGAAGACAGAGGAGCGGACCTTCGATTGGGTATTCCTGCTCAGTCCGAAGGCAGAGGAAAGGGAGGATGGCGGGGCCGAAAGAGACAACACCGTGACAGCCGGGAAGTTGGAGGACAGGGATAAGATGGATGGCCGCGGCGGTCGGGGAGAAGGAGGGCAGAGCATGCCTTTGGGCAGACGGCTGATCGAAAGAGCGGCCGCCATGACGGCAGAGGGAGGTCATCTGGTCCTGGCCCTCCCCAATCCCCAGGCTTTAAAGCTTCTGGCCGGAGCAAAGGCCGATCCAAAGGAGCTGTCCATGTCCCTGCAGGAGCTGCAGGAGCTGTTTGCCGGACTTGGCGGCCAGGCCAGCTTTTATTATCCGCTGCCGGATCACAAGCTGCCCACGGCCGTTTATTCCGATCGGTATCTGCCTGCAAAGGGCGAGGTGCCCAGTCTGTTCGCCGAGTACGAGAGGCCCAGATATCGGCTGTTCTCGGAGGAAGCGGTCATAGATAGGCTGAGCGCGGCAGGCAGCTTCCCAGCATTTGCAAATTCATACTTAGTGATCTGGAGGAAAGGCCATGGTGCAAACACTATTTGTTAAATATAACCGGACCAGACGGCCGGAGTACCAGATACGCACCAGCATCCTTGAGGAGGATGGAGTGCGCTTTGTGGAAAAGGCCGCACTATGCCCGGAGGGGGAGCTGCATATCGCCTCCTTTAAAAAAAAGCTGGAGCAGCTGACCGGACAGAACCCCTGCATCAAGATCTTAGCCCCCCAAAGCGTGTGCGGCAGCTGTGCGCGTTTCCCTTTTTTACAGGGTCAGACCCTGGCGGAGCTGATGGGGAAAAAGATCCAGGCAGGCACTCCGGCTAAGGAGGTCCTGGAGGAGGGGCTGCGTCTGGTGTTTTGGGGGATCTTTGGGGAGGGGTACAGGCCTGAAGGATCTGACCGGGATGACGGACCCGGCAAAGCTGCGGGCCAGGAGGCGAGAGGACCGGCTGTGGAGCTGGAGCCGTTCGCCATTACCCCCTATCTTACCGAGGTATTTGGGGATGCGCCGGGTATCCGTACCCTTTCCGACCAGAGCTTTCATGTCTCCAATGTGGACGGCCTTTTCGAGAACCTGATGGTCACGGAGGAGGGGATCTGGTCCATGGACTATGAGTGGGTCTTTGATTTTCCCATCCCGGTAGGTTATCTGCGTTATCGGAACCTGTATTATTTTTATGAGCGCTATAAGGAGATCTTGGGCTGGACAGATATAAAAGCCTTCTTAGAGGATTTTGGGATCGGGGAGGAGCTGGCAGCCCTTTACCGGTCTATGGAGGAAGCTTTTCAGACATATGTCCACGGGGACAGCAGCCAGGGCTACCTGCGCCGCTACCAGCAGCCGGTCACGGAGCTCGCCGCTCTGGCGCAGGCGGATAAGGAGCTTGTCCGGGCGAAAGAGAGGGTCCTGCAGCTGCAGCTGGAGATCGAGGAGAAGAACACGGAGATCCGCAAGCGGAATGAGACCCAGCGGCTTTCCAACAATCATATCGCGAACCTGGAGACTATGATCCGGGACCTGCGCCATGAGATCGACGAGATGGGAACGCTTTTGACCTACTTAAACCGTCATGAGGCGATCCTGTTCAAGGTCTGGCGGAAGATAAAGGGAGCGGTGGGCAGGCGCTTCCCCAAGGGCACCCGGCGGCGGAAGCTCTTAAACTATTGCATCGGTACCCTCCGCCATCCCATCCGATACGGACGGCTGTATCTTACCGTGGAGGGGCGGAACCGGATCAGGGGGGATTTTGCCGTGGGGGAGGCCTATCTGACCCATGGGCGGCTGTGTTTTCCTAAAGTCACGGGGGAGCCTTGCGTATCTATCGTGATCCCGGTCTATGACCAGATCCACTATACCTATGCCTGCCTCCTGTCGATTCTGGAGCACACCAAGGACGTGTCCTATGAGGTGATCGTCGCCGACGACATGTCCGCCGACGCCACCAGGGAGCTGGAAAAATATACGGAGAACCTGGTGATCGTAAGGAACGGGACCAACCAGGGCTTTTTAAAGAACTGCAACTATGCAGCTGCACGGGCCAGAGGCCGTTATCTGATGTTCTTAAATAATGACACCCAGGTGACAAAAGGCTGGCTGAGCGCCCTGGTGGATCTGATCCGTTCAGACCCTGCGATCGGGATGGTGGGCTCGAAGCTGGTCTACCCGGACGGGCGGCTCCAGGAGGCCGGGGGCATCATCTGGAGCGACGGCTCCGGCTGGAACTATGGAAAGCTGGACGATCCCGATAAGGCGGAATATAATTATGTAAAGGATGTGGATTACATCTCCGGCGCGGCGATCCTCCTTTCGCGGGCGCTTTGGGAGAAGATCGGAGGCTTTGACGAGCGGTATGCGCCGGCTTACTGCGAGGATTCGGATCTGGCCTTTGCGGTCCGGAGGGCCGGCCTTAGAGTGGTCTATCAGCCCCTGTCCAAGGTGATCCATTTTGAGGGCGTTTCGAACGGGACCGATGTGAACGGTACGGGCCTCAAGCGGTATCAGGTGGAGAACGGGGAGAAGCTGAAGGAAAAATGGGCCAGGGAACTTATGGCGCAGTGCGTCAACACCGGGAACCCGGACCCCTTCCGCGCAAGGGAGAGGAGCATGGGCAAAAAGATCATCCTGGTGGTGGATCATTACGTCCCTACCTATGATAAGGATGCCGGATCCAAGACCACCTTCCAGTATCTGAAGATGTTCTTGAAGAAGGGCTATGTGGTGAAATTCCTGGGGGATAACTTCCTCCATGAGGAGCCTTATTCCACCACGCTGCAGCAGATGGGGATCGAGATCCTATACGGGGAGGAGTACCAGACCGGGATCTGGGATTGGCTGAAGGAGCATGGCAAGGATATTGCCATCGTCTACTTAAACCGCCCCCATATCGCCGGCAAGTATGTAGATTTTATCAAGGACCACACAGACTGCAAGGTGATCTACTACGGACATGATCTGCATTTTCTGCGGGAGCGCCGGGAGTTCGAGCTGACTGGGGACATCAGGAAAAAGCGGGATTCGGAGTACTGGAAGTCAGTGGAGTTTTCCATGTTCTACAAGGCATCCATGTCCTATTACCCCTCCAATGTGGAGGTGGAGGCGATCCGCCAGATCGACGGGAGCATCCCGGTGAAGGCGATCACCGCCTATGTTTACGAGACGTTTTTGGAGAAGCTGGATATGGACTTTGCCCGCAGGGAGGGGCTGCTGTTCGTAGGCGGCTTTGCCCATCCGCCCAATGCAGACGCGGTCCTCTGGTTCGCAAGGGAGGTGTTCCCGCTGATCCGGGAAAAGCTGCCGGATGTGCGATTCTATGTGGTGGGCTCTAAGGTGACGGATGAGATCCGGGCCTTGGAGACAACGGATGCAGGGATCGTGATCCGGGGCTTTGTGACGGAGGAGGAGCTGACACGGCTTTACGCGGCCTGCAGGCTGGTGGTGGTGCCGCTGCGCTTCGGAGCGGGGGTAAAAGGCAAGGTAGTGGAGGCGATCTATAATGGCGCGCCTGTCATCACCACCTCTGTGGGGGCAGAGGGTATCCCTCTGGCCAAGGAGGTGATGGAGGTGGCCGATGAAGGGCAGGCGTTTGCCGACGCGGTGGTCAGGCTCTATCCGGATACAGAAAAGCTGCGGCAGATGGCGGAGAAGACCCAGGTCTATATCCGGCAGCATTTTAGCATCGACGCAGCCTGGAGCGCGATCAAGGATGATCTCGCGGTGTGATATGGACCGGGAGATGAACGAGGATGATCCTGCCGTGCAGCCGGCGGGAGGAAAGGGAACAGGAGATATGCAGGCAGTTTTACTGGCAGGCGGCTTAGGGACACGGCTGAAAAGCGTGGTGAAGGACAGGCCCAAGCCCATGGCGCTGATCGAGGGAAAGCCTTTTTTAGGCTATGTGGTACGGGAGCTTTCCAGACATAAGATCGATGAGATCGTATTTGCCGTGGGATATAAAGGCTCCATGGTGGAGGAGTACTTCGGCGACGGGAGAGCCTTTGGCGTAAAGGTCTCCTATGCCTATGAGGAGGAGCTCCTGGGTACGGCCGGCGCGATCAAAAACGCAGGGAAGCTCTTGACGGAGGATGCGTTCTTTGTATTAAACGGGGATACCTTTTATCAGGTGGACTTTGACCGGCTTTTGCAGGTGAGCCGGGAGCGGCAGCTGGACTTTGGCTTGGTGCTGCGCCCTGTGCCGGATGTGTCCCGGTATGGGCGGGCGCAGCTTTTCCAGGATATGCTGGTGGGCTTTAACGAGAAGATGGCGGCAAAGGAGCCGGGGACGATCAACGGAGGAGTCTATCTGATGCGCCGTGCGCTCCTGGATGAGATCTGGGAAGGGAAGGTCTCCCTGGAAAATGATATGATCCCACAGTGGATGAAGGCGGGGCGCAGACTGGGCGGCTGTATCGGGGACGGCTATTTCATCGATATCGGGATCCCGGAGGATCTCCTCCGGTTCCAACAGGACGTAAAGGAGGGGATCGTCAGATGGTGATCAGAGGCAGGGCGCCCCTGCGCGTCAGCTTTGGCGGCGGAGGGACAGACGTAGCGCCTTTCTGTGTGGAGCAGGGAGGAGCGATCTTAGGGAGTACGATCAATAAATATGCGTACTGTTCCATCGTGCCCAGGGAGGATGACCAGATCGTGGTCCATTCTCTGGATTTTGACATGACCGTGAAATACAACACCAATGAAAATTATGTGTATGACGGGAAGCTGGATCTGGTGAAGGCGGCCTTAAAGGCCATGGAGATCAAGGCAGGCTGCGAGGTCTATCTCCAGTGCGACGCGCCTCCCGGTTCCGGTCTGGGGACCTCCTCCACGGTGATGGTGGCGATGCTGATCGCCATGGCCCGGTGGAAGGGGATCATGATGGATGGCTACAGGCTGGCAGATCTGGCCTTTCAGGTGGAGCGGGAGGATCTGAAGATCGCCGGGGGCTATCAGGACCAATACGCGGCCACCTTCGGCGGCTTTAATTTTATCGAATTCCATGGGCGTAACGACGTGGTAGTGAACCCTCTCCGGATCAAAAAGGAGATCCTCCATGAGCTCCAATACAATCTCCTGCTCTGCTATACGGGAAATGTCCATGTTTCCGCCAATATCATCAAGGATCAGGTGAAGAATTACGAAAAGAAAGACGGCTTTGAGGCCATGTGCGAGGTAAAGGCTCTGGCCTACGCCATGAAGGATGAGCTGTTAAAAGGGAACTTAAACACTTTTGGCAAGCTTTTGGATTATGGCTGGGAGAGCAAGAAGCGGATGAGCAGCAAGATCACCAATCCCCAGGTGGATCAGCTTTATGAAGAGGCGAAAAGCTCCGGGGCCCTGGGCGGAAAGCTATTGGGCGCCGGCGGCGGCGGTTACCTGCTGGTGTACTGTCCGTATAATGTCCGGCACAAGGTGGCGGAGCGGCTGGAGGCGGCCGGCGGCCAGCTGACGGACTGGAATTTTGAGCTGCGGGGCGCACAAAGCTGGATCGCGGATGAGCACCGATGGGATTATGGGCAGGTGAAGGTACAGATGCCGGATAAGGAGTATATCTTTCATGTATGATGTGCGAGAGGGCAGGGCTGCATATGGAGCAAAGCGTGCCGTACCCGGTGCTACGATCTTTCTGGACCGGGACGGGACGATCAATGAGGAGGTCCATTATCTGCACCGCAAGGAGGATCTAAAGCTCCTTCCTATGGCGGCGGAGGCGATCCGCCTCTGGAACGAGAGCGGCTTTCGGGTGGTGGTGGTCACCAACCAGGCCGGGGTGGCCAGAGGGTCTTATGGCGAGCCGGACGTGGCGGCTCTCCACCAGCATATGGACAAGGTCTTGCGGCAGATGGGAGGGCATATCGACGGCTTTTACTATTGCCCCCACCACCCGGAGCACGGGGTCGGCAGATATAAGGTGGACTGCCATTGCCGGAAGCCGGATACCGGGATGTTTGAGAAGGCGGCCCAGGACGGCGCTGTCGATAAGGCCCATTCATACATGGTGGGCGATAAATGGCTGGATATCCAGGCCGGTGCCCGGTTTGGCGTGCATACGGCTCTGGTGGGGACCGGTTATGGAAAGCAGCTTTTGGAGGAGTATGTCCAGGGACATCCCGGGGATCGGTCGGAGCTGCCGATGGAGTATTTTGGCGATACCTTATATGATGTAGCGCTGTGGACCTTGCGCAAAGAAGGCCTGCAGGAGAAAGGAGGATCTTGATGGGAGAGGATGAACGTATCGGACATCTGACAAAACGCTACCCGACCCTGGCGCCTATAGCCGAGGAGATCTGGCAGGCTTACCTCCTTTTAGAGGGATGTTACGCAGGAGGAGGAAAGCTTTTGGTGGCCGGGAACGGCGGCAGCTGTGCAGACAGTGAGCATATCGTCGGAGAGCTGATGAAGGGCTTTTGTAAAGACCGGTCTGTGCCGCGGGCATTTGCAGAGAAGCTTTTGGCAGCAGACCCGAAAAGAGGGGCGGAGCTGGCGGAAAAGCTCCAGGGAGGGCTCCCGGCGATCGCCCTTACAGGGCATCCGGGCTTGTCCAGCGCCTATCTAAATGATGTGGACGGCCTTCTGGTATTTGCCCAGCAGGTCTATGGCTATGGAGAGGAGGGGGATGTGTTCCTTGGGATCTCTACCTCCGGAAATTCGAAAAATGTCCTGTATGCCCTGGCCGTGGCAAAGGCGAAAGGGATGAAGACGATCGTCCTGACCGGAAGGGATGGCGGGGAGCTTGGAAGGGCTGCGGACGTGGCGGTCATCGTCCCGGAGCAGGAGACCTATAAGATCCAGGAGCTCCATCTCCCCATCTACCACGCTCTCTGTCTGATGCTGGAGGATCATTTCTTTTGATGCCCGGAGCGGTCAAAGAGGAGCTGCCGGTCAAAGGAAAGGACGGCGTTCGCCTTGTTGAAGGGAGAGAGCTTATGAAAGTGTTCCATATGTTCGCGGTCTGCGCCTATGGCGATCAGCCCTATCTGGAGGCTTGCCTCCGCTCGGTGACTGGGCAGAGCTGCCCCACCAAGACGATCGTCTGCACATCCACGCCCAGCCCCTATATCGAAGGACTGGCGAAAAAGTATGGCCTTCCCCTCTATGTCCGAAAGGGAGAGAGCGATATCCAGGCGGATTGGAACTTTGCCTATGAGATGGCAGATGCCCGGTTCGTGACGCTGGCCCATCAGGACGATCTGTATGGGCGCGATTATGTAAAGACCCTGGCTGCCTGTGCAGCCAGGTATCCGGATATGTGTTTATTTACCACGGACCACATGACGGTCCGGGACCATCAGATGGTGCCGGGAGAGCGGCTGTGGCTGGTGAAAAAGCTGCTGCGCATCCCGCTTAAGGCTCATGGTCTGGCCCATATCCCCTTTGTAAAAAAGGCTGCGCTGCGGTTCGGGAACCCGATCTGCTGTCCGGCCTGCACCTACCAAAAGGTGGTGGATGGACGGGGGCCTTTTTTCCGCTCTTCCTGCCGGTTTGCGTTAGACTGGGACCATCTGATCGATATGGCCGAGGGGCCGGGGCGTTTTATCTGTGTAGAAAAACCGCTGATGTTCCATCGGCTCCACAAGGATGCGGCTACCAATACCTGTATGAAGGATCAGGTCCGTTTCCAGGAGGAGAGGCAGATGTTTGAGCGGCTGTGGCCAAAACCGGTGGCGGCGCTTTTGATGCGGGTCTATCAGAAGGCATATGCCTCCTATGAGGTGTGAGCGGGCCCGGCTCTGTGCGAAAGAGCCAGGACGGCGCTATAGGTTTGGCTGTCGGGACTGACCATGTGGATCTGAACAGGAGGATAGATATGGGAAAAAGAACAGATAAAAGCCGTCTGCTGTACCTGGTCCCCTTGATCGGGACGATCTTCTGCATCGGTTATATCCTGGCTGCATCGGAGGATGTGGTCTATTCGGACTATATCCGTCTGGTGAACAGCTATCTGCCGGATGTGTGGGATCCGAAGAAGTTTTTTGTGGCGGATATCCTGACCCGGATCCCAGTCAATTACCTGGAACGGATCGTCAATGTCATGTTTTTTGGCTATTCCACCACCTTTGAGATGATCCTGGGCGCGTTGTTCCACGGTGTGGCCGCCCTCCTTTTGACGACTTATTGCCGAAAGAGGAAGCTGGGCTTCATCTGGTATCTTTTTTTGATGGTCTTCTTCTTCAGCCTGAACAAATGGGAGATGCTGACCAATGGCACGGGCTGGTGCCATTTTCTGGCCTTTGCCGGGTTTTACTATCACTATATGATCTGGGACCGGGTATGGGCCCGGCAGATGGTAAAGGGCGCGAGGGCCCTGGGCGGGCCGCAGAAGGCAGCCGGCAGACGGCAAGATCAGCGGAAAGACGAGGCGGGCGCCCTGGCCCAGGACAAAAAGGACAGGATCTGGCTGCAGGTCCTGCCCTGGCTGATCACACTGGGAACGGCGGGGCCCTACTGCGGATCCTATTCGGCAGTGCTCCTCCTTACCTATGGCATCTGCTTCATCCTGGACTGGATCGATAAAAAAAAGCCGGATCTGCGCCATCTGCTCTACAGCCTCCATGTGCTGATCCCCTTGGGCCTGTATATGCTGAGCAGCAGCTGTGTGGTGGCAGACCCCACAGATCCTATGGGGACCGGCCGCAGCTTTTCCCAGGTCGTTTCGGATACGCCGGGGCTTTTCCCTAAATTTTTGCTGAAGGGCTTTGCGTCCATGATCATGGGCGAGGAAGTGATGCTGGAGCTTTTAACGGATCTGGACAAAGGGATGCTCCTCTGCTATCTGGCTGGTCTTTTGGTGCTGGCCGGCTACCTTCTGGCGCTGTGGCTGCAGGTCAGGCGAAAGCTCTATAGGACCACGATCCTTCCGCTGATGCTCCTTTTTGGAGGCGGGCTGAACCATATTTTGGTGCTGGCTGCGAGATGGGTCTTTGAGCGGAGCAGCTATGGAATGAGCTCCCGCTACGCACTCCAGTACCAGATCGGGATCGTGGGGATCATCCTGACCATCGGCCTGGTCTTTGGGCAGCGGACGAAGGAGAAGGCCTGGGTGTTCGCGGAAAAGACGGCGGCCCTCCTTTTGACGGCCGCGATCCTCATGGGGAATGTGTACACCACATATGGAGAGCTGGAAAAAGCGCCCTATCGGAAATTGTACGCGAAAAGCTTAAGAGCAGCGGCCCTCCAATATGAGGAGATCGAGGACGAGGAGCTGACCAGGCTGTTCCAATACAGCCATGGGCCGGAAAAGATCCGGCAGGCTCTGCGCATCCTAAAAGAGCAAAAGTGGAACGTATATCGAGAACATTAAGCGGAGGAAGAGCGATGAAGGTAGTACTGCTGGCAGGAGGTTTTGGCTCCAGGATCAGTGAAGAGAGCCACTTAAAGCCTAAGCCTATGATCGAGATCGGGGAGAAGCCGATCCTCTGGCATATCATGAAATATTACTCCCAGTTTGGCTTCTGTAGTTTTGTCATCTGCCTGGGCTATAAACAATATGTGGTCAAGGAATTTTTTGCAGATTATTTTCTCCACACCTCCGATGTGACCTTTGATCTGGCCAATAATAAGATGGAGGTCCATAACAATTATTCGGAGCCCTGGAAGGTGACCCTGGTGGATACAGGGCTGAACACCATGACCGGAGGGCGGATCAAGCGGATCCGGCCCTTTATCGGCGACGAGCCGTTCATGCTGACCTATGGCGACGGCCTCTCCAACGTGGATCTAACGGAGCTGGCGGATTTCCACCAGACCCATGGGAAGATCGCCACCATCACAGCGGTGAACGTGGGACAGCGGTTTGGCGTCCTGGATATCCGTCAGGGCGGCCAGATCCAGTCCTTCCGGGAGAAAAATGACAATGACGGGGCCTGGATCAACGGCGGTTTCATGGTGATGAGCCCTCAGATCTTTGACTATATCGAAGGGGATCGGACCGTATTTGAGAAGGATCCTCTGGAGCGTCTGGCAAAGGACGGCCAGCTGATGGCCTACCAGCATCACGGCTTCTGGAAGTGCATGGACACCCAGCGGGATAAACTGCAGCTGGAAGCGCTGTGGCAGGAGGGCTGCGCGCCCTGGAAGATCTGGTAGGGGAAGCCCTTCGCGCGAGCCTGAGAAAAAGGGCAGGAACAGAAGGAATGGACAAGGAATGGATAGGAGAGCGGGATGGCAGAGATCACATTTAGAGAGCTGAAGAGATTTTATGAGGGGAAGACGGTGCTGGTCACCGGGCATACCGGATTTAAGGGGACCTGGCTGTGCCGGATCTTGACCCTGGCCGGGGCAAAGGTCACGGGCTATGCGTTAAAGCCGCCTACCAGCCCCAGCCTGTTCAATGCCCTGGGCCAGGCGGCGCTGATGGACTCGGTGGAAGGGGATGTGCGGGACCTTAAGGCGATGGAGGCGGTCTTTGAACGGGCGCGCCCCCAGATCGTCTTCCATCTGGCGGCCCAGCCCATCGTCCGGGATTCCTATAAAGATCCGGTATATACCTATGAGACGAATGTGATGGGGACCGTGAACGTGCTGGAGTGCATCCGCCGGACAGAGAGCGTGGCATCCTTTTTAAATGTGACCACCGATAAGGTCTACGAGAACCGGGAATGGGAATATGGCTACCGGGAATGCGATCCCTTAGACGGCTACGACCCCTATTCGAACAGTAAATCCTGTTCAGAGCTGGTTACCCACAGCTACCAGAAGTCCTTTTTTCAAAACGGCCGCTGTCAGATCTCCACAGCCAGGGCGGGCAATGTGATCGGAGGCGGGGATCTTGCCCCTGACCGGATCATCCCGGATTGCATACGGGCTGCCCTTAGGAAGGAGGCGATCGTTGTCCGGAACCCCCATTCCATCCGGCCCTACCAGCATGTGCTGGAGCCGCTGTGCGCGTACCTGACCATCGCCATGGCCCAGTTCGAGGAGCCTGGGGTGAGCGGCTGCTATAATGTGGGACCGGATGACTGCGACTGTGTGACCACAGGGGAGCTGACCGAGCTTTTCTGCAGGAGCTGGGGAGAGGAGCTGCGGTGGGTGGACCGGTATGACGGAGGTCCCCATGAATCCAGCTTTTTGAAGCTGGACTGCTCCCGGATAAAAAAGACCTTTGGCTGGAGGCCCAGATACCATGTGGAGGAAGCCGTGGAAAAGACTGTGGCGTGGACGAAGGCTTATCTGGAGGGAGCGGATATGCTGGCTGTGACCGACGGACAGATCTTAGGCTATCTGGGATAGCCGGATCAAGGATCGTATACAAGGAAGGAGACGTTAGAGCCATGTTTGGAGAAAGAGAAGAGGAGCAGGCCCGCCAGAAGATCTTAGAGCTGGTGGCAGAGTATTGCAGGACGTTCCATGAAAAAAAAGAGCCGTTCCAGGCGGGGCAGAGGATCCCTTATGCTTCCCGGGTCTATGACCATCAGGAGATGGTGAACCTGGTGGATTCCGCGCTGGAATTCTGGCTCACCTCCGGCAGATACACAGAGCAGTTTGAGAAGGAGCTGGCCCGGTACTTGGGTATCCGCTATGCGGCGTTGGTCAATTCCGGCTCGTCTGCCAATCTGCTGGCGTTTATGGCCCTGACCTCGCCCCTTTTAAAGGAGCGCCAGGTAAGGAGAGGTGATGAGGTGATCACGGTAGCTGCCGGATTTCCCACTACGGTGACCCCGATACTGCAATATGGGGCCGTGCCGGTCTTTGTGGATGTGACCATCCCACAGTACAATATCGATGTAGGACAACTGGAGGCGGCGCTGTCCCCCAAGACCAAGGCGGTCATGCTGGCCCACACGCTGGGCAATCCCTTTGACCTGACGGCTGTGAAGGACTTCTGTGATGCCCACAGCCTCTGGCTGGTGGAGGATAACTGTGATGCCCTGGGGAGCCGGTATACCTACCGGGGAGAGGAACGGCTTACCGGGACCATCGGGGACATCGGGACCTCCAGCTTTTATCCGCCCCATCATATGACCATGGGGGAAGGCGGCGCCGTGTACACGGACGATCCGCTGCTGGATAAGATCATCCGTTCTTTCCGGGACTGGGGGAGGGACTGTGCCTGCCCGTCGGGCGTAGATAACCTGTGCGGCCATCGGTTCGATCGTCAGTATGGAGAGCTGCCGTTAGGCTATGACCATAAATATGTCTATTCCCATTTTGGCTATAATCTGAAGGCGACAGATATGCAGGCGGCCATCGGCTGCGCCCAGCTTGAAAAATTCCCGGGCTTTGTGGAGCGGCGTCGTCACAATTATGACCGTCTGCGGACGGCTCTGGCCGGGACGGAGGACCGACTGATCCTGCCGGAGGCTTGTAAAGGATCTGCGCCCAGCTGGTTCGGCTTCCTGATCACCTGCAGGGAAGGCGTGGACCGGAACCGTCTGGTCCGTTTTATAGAAGAGAAGGGGGTCCAGACCCGGATGCTCTTTGCGGGGAACCTGACCAAGCACCCCTGCTTTGATCAGTTTAGGGCATCGGGAGAGGGATACCGGATCGTCGGCGATCTGGCGGTGACAGACCGGATCATGCGGGATACCTTCTGGGTAGGCTTGTACCCGGGGATGACCGACGAGATGATCGATCATATGGCCGCTGTGATCCGGGAAGGGCTGCAGTGACCCCATGCAGCGCTCAGACACCGCCGATGCAAAGAACGCATCCCGGCTCGAGAGGGTCAGAGCGGCAGGCGAGAAGAGGATAGAGGAGCGTAGGATATGCATGACCTGACAAAAGTCCACCAGGCGGAGCTGGCGATCTTAAAGGAGATCGATCGTATCTGCAGGAAATATAAGCTTAGATATCTGCTGGATTCCGGTACACTGATCGGGGCGGTGCGCCACCAGGGCTTTATCCCCTGGGATGACGATGCCGATGTGGCCATGACCAGGGCCAGCTTTGACGGGTTCTTAAAGGTAGCGCCCAGAGAGCTGCCGGAGACGATGGAGCTGGTCATGCCGGGACAGCTCCACGGGGGAAAAGGATTTTATGATTTTACCCCGAAGATCATCTATAAGAACAGCAGGATCCATGATGAGAGCGAGGAAACGGCCTTTTATGACGGGAAGCTGGACCGGCTGAGCGTGGATCTCTTCGTTTTGGACGCCCTGCCGGACAACAAGCTGGGCGCGGCGGTCGCAAAAGGCCTCCAGGCCGGGATCTATGGGCTGGCTATGGGGCACCGCTACCGCCTGGACCTTGGGAAATACAGCCCGCTCCTGCGGTCCATGGTGATCCTCATGGCAGGCACGGGAAAGCTGATCCCATTAAGATGGCTCATCAAGCTGCAGGATGTCCTTGCCAAAAAAGACCGGAAGAAAAAGACAAAGTATCTGTATTACAGCAATTACCAGCCGGATTATCTCTATGTCACTTTGGAGAGGGGATGGAGCACGGAGACCGTGGAGTTACCCTTTGAGGGCCAGCACTTTATGTGCCCGAAAGGCTGGAATGAGGTTTTGAACTGGGTATACGGCGATTATATGAAGCTGCCGCCCATTGATAAGCGGAAGCCGACCCATGCCACGACAGAGATCTGGGTGGATATCCCGGCGGATAGTGATCCGTGATGGTCCCTATCCACGACCTATCTCTGCGATAAGCCCCCTGGCGTGGGTGTGAACAGTAACCAGTGATGTGTAAAAGCAAGGAAAGGACCCGATCGCATGTTGCTTTCTATAGTGGTATCGGTATACAATGAAGAGCAGGCTCTCGCATCCTTCTATCAGGCGACCAGTCGGATCTTAAGCACGCTGGCCTGGGAGTACGAGCTGCTTTTTGTGGACGACGGGAGCCAAGACGGGAGCGCACATATCTTAGAGCGCCTGGCCCGGTCGGATGAGCAGGTAAAGGTGATCTCCCTCTCCCGCAATTTTGGCCATGAGGCGGCTATGATCGCCGGCCTGGATCACTGCCGAGGAGACGGGGTCATCTGCATGGACGCGGATCTGCAGCACCCTCCAGAGTGTATCCCGGATATCGTGGACCTTCTGGAGCAGGGCTATCAGGTCATCAACATGGTACGGACGAAAAATGAGGATGCCGGTCTGGTGAAGAACATCACCTCTCTGGCGTTCTATCGTCTGATCAATAGGATCTCCGATGTCCATTTCGAGCCTAATGCCTCGGATTTTTTTGCGCTGGACCGTAGGGTGGTCCAGGTGATGCGGACCAGTTACCGGGAGAAGGTACGTTTCTTAAGAGGCTATGTACAGAATGTGGGCTTCAAGAAGACCACCTTACCCTATGCGGCCAGGCCCCGGGTGGCAGGAAAGAGCAAATACAGCTTAAAGAAGCTGTTCATCTTTTCCGTTAACACGATCCTATGCTTTTCCAACGTACCCCTTAAGCTGGGGATCTATGTAGGGATGTTTTCCGCCTTTTTAGGCCTTGGGGTCATGGTCTATACGCTGTTCACGAGGGATGGCGCGCCTAGTGGCTATGCGACGATCGTGGTGCTGCTGTGCTTTATGTTCGCCATGCTCTTTATGGTGGTGGGGATCATCGGGGAGTATATCGCGATCTTGTTCACGGAGCTTAAGGACCGTCCGGTGTATCTGGTAGCGGGCACAAAAAACCTAGAACAGGGAGAAAAAAAAGAAACATAAACACATTTTACGGCAGATGACAGATCTGCTGTTTTTTTCTTTGGTCGATCTGACAGGATATGGCGGATGCGGAAAAACAGATCTATAAAGATCATATAAGAAATGTGTAAAATCATATTGTTTTTTTTGACAAAAGAGAGTATACTGATAATATCTATATCAAAAACGGTCAAGCACTTAAAGGCGTGTGTGTGGTTTTATCTTTCAATATCAATGGGGGTGATCATATGCTAGCAAAACAGATCAGCATTACCACACGCTCTGCCCGACCACTGCCGATCTCCTACATTGTTCTGGTCGCGCAGCAGTGTCCTTGCGATGTCTATATCCGGCAGACCGACGTACAGATCAATGCAAAGGACTATGATCAGATGATGCGTGATTGGAACCCTCGGGGTGAACGGCTTGTGTTTTATTTGAACGGGGCAGGTGAAGCAGCAGCTGGAGACAGGTTACAGAAGGCATTGGAAGTATGATCCGAAAAACGGCCAGGAGCACATCGTGTGCAGCGGCCTATGATGTAAAAAAACGGTTGCCATAAAGGCAGCCGCTTTTTAATGCTCATTTTTCAGTCGCAGTCTCTTGGTGCCCTTCATTCAGATACGCTTTCGCATCCTTGAAAAAGCTCAGGATGATCAGCAGGATGATAAAGCCGATCGGGAAGGCGGCGATGATGGATACGGACTGCAGGTTGGCCATGGAGCTGTCGTTAAAGAGCAGGGCGATCGGAAAGAGGATCAGCAGGATGGCCCAGAACAGCTTGACCTTCTTATCCGGCTCCTCGCCGTCCGTCAGCTCCTTGTAGGAATAGGTGGAGGCCACCATGGTCAGGGCGTCAAAAGAGGTGGCATAAAAGGCGATCATGGTGAGCGCCAGCAGGATCAGTCCGGCTCTGGCAAAGGGCAGGGTATTAAAGATCGTCAGGATGGACTGATAGAGGTCGCCGGTCACAGCGTACTGAGCCAGTATGTCCAGCTTTCCCTTCATCTGCAGTCCCAGGCCGTAGTCTCCCAGGATGATGAAGGAGGTGAAGGTGCCGGACAGGCCCCAGAAGTAGCCGCCCAGGACCGTTTGCCGGATCGTCCGTCCCCGGCTGATGGAGCCGATGAAAAAGGGTGTTGCCACACACCATACCATCCAGTAGGCCCAGTAGAAGATCGTCCAGTTCTGGGGGAAGGAGGAGGTGCGCAGGGCATCGGTCCAGGTGGAGAGGCGGATGAAGTTCTGAGCCAGGTTCCCCAAGGAGGTGAGCCCGGTCTCGATGATGTAGCGGGGCTGCCCGCCTGCGAGCAGCACATAGAGCAGCAGGGCGAAAAAGAGGTAGGTACAGGAAGCGGCCAGCTTTGCGACGCCCTTCATGCCGAAATAGACAGTGACGGTATAGGTGACGCCGATGATCAGAAGGATAGCGATCGTCAGGAAGTGGGACTGCGGGATCGTAAAGACCTGGCTGACGGCCTGGGAGAGCAGGGGCGTGGCCAGGGAAAATGTAGTGGCAGTCCCCGCCAGAAGCGCAAATACGGCAAATAAGTCGATCGCCGTGCATAGGATGGTACTGCGGCCAGGCCGGCCCTTTGTGAGCTTTTCCAGGATGGGGAGGCAGGCCTCGGAATATTTTTGCTTTGTCCGCTTGCGCACATGGAGCATGAAGCCGAAGGCCACAGCCAGGACCACATAAAAGCCCCAGGGGATCGGTCCCCAGTGGAAAATGGGATAGGTGGAGGCCCAGTCCTGGACGGATCCCATCTCTGCGATATGGTCTTCGCCGGCATACAGCATCCACTCACAAAGGGAATAAAAGAGGATATCCGCTGCAAGTCCGGCGGTGAACATCATAGATCCCCACTGGAAAGGGGTGTATTCCGGCTCTTTTAGATCCCCCAGACGGATCTGCCCATAGGGGGAGAAGGCCATGTAAAGGGAGCAGAGAAAGACGCCCAGGCCGATCGTCAGATAGAAGGTGCCCAGCCGGTCCCCCAGAAAAAAGCGGATAGAGCTCAGGACTGCCGCAGAGCTGTCCGGATAGGCCAGAAAGAGCAGGCATAGCAGGATGATCGCCGCCAGAGGGGTCAGGGTGGTAGCCCAGTCCAATCGTTTTGATAAAGTCTTCATAAAAAACCTCCTGATCGTTTTTTGTCATAGACCCGGATGGATCGGTCTGACGGGTCTTGGTGTTCAAAAAAATGATTAAAATTAATATATTGAACATGATACTATCTTATGGGAAAAAAAGCAAGAAAAATTTGTGAAGATTTTCTGACGATTTTTCAAAAGCCCTATCCAAACCAAATTTGTTCGGATATAATACCACTGTAAATTTTCATGGGCGGTGGAACGATGCCGTAGAAACGAGAGAGGAAGAAATGCTTATGAAAAAAAGGCTTTTTGCAGCAGCATTAAGCTGTGTCATGATCTTATCAGCAGGATGCACCAAGAGCAATATCCTGCATCCGGAGGAGACGGGGCGGCCTCAGCCGGACTTTACGATCGTCACAGATGTGATCCTGGACTGGGATCAGATCAGTGATGATGTCAGCAGCTATTATGAGGATATAGAATATCCGGGGCTTTTATATTTCAACTATGCACACAGAGATGAAGAGAAGACGATCGAGGCTAAGCTGTTCGTAGATAATACGGTGGAGAAGGAAAAAGCGGTGGAGTATGCGGCGGATCTGATCCGGTATATCAATGATTCCGCAGTGACCCAGGACAACTCTCTGGCGATGTCTACTGCAGACAGCTACGGCGGGCTTTTCGCGGACTATGGGTTCCGGGTATGCGTGATCCCAGAGGAGACGGAGGCGGACGAGAGTACCTGGCTGGTGGACATGACGGTCCCGGCCGGGGAGGATACGCCGATCGTCCCGACAGAGTGATCGTTCTGCGGGGATGGTAAAGATCAAGATATCAAAGAACAGGAGAGGTGATCAAGATGAAGAGATGGGTCCGATCAACGGCAAAGCTCTGCGCGCTGGCGTGCTGTGCCATGCTGCTGCCAGGAAGCTATGAGGCTGTGCGGGATGCGGTGACGGGATGGCACCGAGGAGAAGTGACAGAGGGGCTGGTGACAGAGCCGTTGACGGTCAAAAGGCAAGGGATAGATCTTGCGCCGGATACCTCTGCGACAGGCACGAAGGTGATCCGGACATCTAAGAACAGCGATGACGGAGCGGTCGGCCCGGGCGCGGAGAGCTATGCGCCGGTGATGACCGTCTCCGGACCGATCGTGGGGTATCTGGGCGGTTCTAAGCTGAACCTTTTGGCAAACAGCACGAACAGCCAGATGCTGTCCGTACTGGTGGAGACGGACCAGGGAAAGCTGATCATGGTCGATGGAGGGACAGAAGGGGACGCTGCCCATCTGATCGAGGTCCTGGCATCGAAAGGCGGTCATGTGGATGCCTGGCTGGTCACCCATCCTCATTCGGACCATGTAGGCGCGCTGGACTATATCCTGCGGCATCCGGAGTGCCAGGTCACAGTGGACGGGATCTACTATTCGTTTACAGACTTAAGCTGGTATCAGGAGTATGAGCCCTCCAGAGCAGGTATGGTGGAGCAGGTGATGGCGGCTTTTTCCGCTCTGCCCCAGGAAAAGCTCCACGGCGATATCCAAAAAGGGCAGGAGATCATGGTGGACAATGTAAAGATCACGGTGATGAACGAGCCCTATCTCCACGCCCGCCACGCGATCAATAACAGCTCAGTAGCCTATATGCTGGATATCCATGGGAAGAAGGCGCTGTTTTTGGGGGATATGAGCGCGGAAGGCGGAAAGCAGCTGATCGCGGATAACTCTGCGGAGAGCTTAAAATGCGATATCGTTCAGATGGCCCATCACGGACAGGATGGTGTGGGACTGGAGGTCTATAAGGTGCTCCAGCCGGAGATCTGCTTGTGGTGCGCACCGGAATGGCTGTGGAACAATGACAGCGGAAGCGGTCTGGATACAGGGGATTGGAAGACATTGGAGACCAGGCGGTGGATGGCCCAGTTAGGGGTGCCGTATCACCTGTGCATAAAGGATGGGGATCAGGTGATCCAGTAGAAGGCGTATAGCGAAAGGGCTGTCACAGAAGGACAGCCCTTTTTTTGATGGATGTTCTGCCGTGCCGGTCCTCTCGCAGCAAAAGGAGAAAGCTGCGTCAGAACAGATCCACTACCGGCAGCCCGCTGTGATAGGAGTGGTTCCCCAGCTCTTCCAGGAGCAGGGGGAGCAGCTCTTCCAGGACACCGTCTTTGGCCAGGAGGGCGTTGTAGTAGTAGTAGACGGTGCTGCATTTTCCAAGGCATTGCATGAAGAGCTGAGGGAAGGAAGCGGTGCTGACCAAGGAGGAGTCCCAGGGATTGGTCCAGGGGTGGTGGGCCAGGTTCAGGCTGGTCCTGGGGTCGGCCACCTCGTCGGTCACCAGTTTTTGGGATGCGATCGGATCTTTTAAGAAAAGGGATTCTAGAAAGGCGATCGTATCCTTCTTTTTTCCCTGGGGATCGGCCAGGGTGCGGCAGCCAAAGCGCAGCGCCAGGATGGACCGGTGGACCATGGGCGGGGATACCTGGTAATTGTTCTTTGGTGTGATAGGATAGTAGGTCTCGTTGATACGGTCAGCGAGAAAACGGGAGATGAACTGGGTCTCCAGACCATTTAAGCAGATCGTAGCCGCCTGGTTGAACTGGGACGGCTTTTTCTTTTTGTAATGGAGCAGAAGGAGAGCGTCCAGGTCATTTTCCAAAAGGGCATGGAGGCCGTGGGCGTGGACGGTAGGGTTCTTGGGGTCGTAGCCGATCCTGCCGTACACATAAGGATGGCAGATGTGGTCGCCGATATAGTGGCAGAAAAATCCGGCCATGTAGGCGATCCCCTGCTCCCGTTGCTGCCGGGAAGGGATGGCGGCCAGATGCTTTAAGCAACAGGAAAAAAAGTCGTTCACATGGTGCTCATGCATATAGGATCCTACGTTCCTGTGGTCCCGGTGGCGGAGCACCGGGATATTATAAAAGAAGATATCCGGCCCCTGCAGACCTAGCTGATAGAGCCAGCGGTATTTGGAGATGATGGATCTTAAGGGAGTAGAGGGAAGGTCGTTAAAGGCCTTCATGCCAAGGATGTAGTGGGTGGTAAAGCCAGGCAAAAGGAGCGCCTCCTTTCGTGTAGATCACAGCTGCAGTATAAAGTAAGTATAGCATAAAAACGACAGGATGCCCAGATATCTTTTTTGTAATATCCAGGGCAGCAGCGCCATAAAGTGTTTAGACAGGCAAGGTGTGGAAAAGGAGAGGGGATGCTGGAGCAGATCCACAAGATCGTGTGGGGTCCATGGCTGATGATGCTGTTTTTGGCGGTGGGGATCGTGTATACGATCCGCTCCCGCGGATTCCAGATCAGGGGGTTTTGGGTATGGTGGGAGGCGACTGCAGGCAGCCTGATCCCAAGGCAGAAAGGGCTTGCAGGCAGGGGGGCGCGGGATAGGGCAAAAGGGCCGACCAGGCGAGCGGATGGGCGATATATCCCCTTTCCATCCCAAAGAGAGCAGATCAAGACGGCCTGCACGGCCCTGGCCGCCACAGTGGGAACGGGAAATATCATCGGGGTTGCGACCGCGGTCATGGCAGGCGGGCCAGGCGCGCTGTTCTGGATGTGGGCGTCTGCGGCTCTGGGGATGATGACGGCCTACGGGGAGGTTTATCTGGGCATCGTGAGCCGCTATCGGCAAAAGGATGGCCGGTATATCTGCGGGCCTTTTGTGTACCTTGAGCGGATGGCCGGCAGGCCATACCTTGCGCTCCTCTATGCGGTCCTCTGCCTTTTTTGTTCGCTGGGCATGGGGTCTATGGTCCAGGCCAATTCCCTGACGGAAACCTTGGCTTACTCCTTTCATGTGCCAAAGCCTGCGGTCGCCCTGGGGCTGGGACTTTTGACCGCCGCGATCATCCAGGGAGGGAGGCAGAAGATCGGGCAGGCGGCGGCCGGCTTAGTCCCTGTTTCCGCCGGCCTTTATATCCTCTTTTCGGTGGCGGTGATCGGCTTGTGCAGGGAGGAGCTGCCAGGGGTCATAAAGGACATCTTCCAGGAGGCCTTCCAGCTGCGGTCCGCCGCCGGGGGAGCGGCAGGGTCCTTTGCCGGGCAGGCGCTCCGGTATGGTCTGGCTAGGGGAGTGTTCTCAAATGAGGCGGGGCTGGGCAGCCTGGCGGTCCTCCACGGCGATTCGCCGGGGACAGATCCAAAGCGGCAGGGGATGTGGGCCATGTTTGAGGTGTTCTTTGACACCATCGTGATCTGTACGCTGACCGGCCTGGCGATCCTGTGCGGGCTGAAAGGAGCAGGAGCAGATCCCGGGCTGCGGGGCGCAGCGCTGACGGCCTGGTGTTTTGCCCGATATCTGGGGAGCGCGGGGGGATATGTGCTGGCCCTCTCCCTGGCGCTATTTGCCTTTGCCACGATCATCGCCTGGTACTATCTGGGCAGCCAGGCGATGGCTTATCTGGAGGATAGGAGAAGGGCTGGTGCAGACAGCGCGGGGGAGGTCGAAGGGGCCCAAAGGAAAGGCGGACGATACCGGCTTTTTTATCTGGCGGCTGTGGTCACAGGCTGCCTGGTGGGGATGAAAAAGGTGTGGCTCCTGTCGGATATCCTGAACGGGCTCATGGCCCTTCCGAACCTGGCTGCTTTATGTCTTCTGGCAGGGCAGGTGCATTTCCCGGAAAGGGCCGAAGACGATCGCGACGAGAGGCAGGCATGATCCTGGCCATGAGGAAAAGGCAGAGGGATGGAGGAGGGCCAAAGATGGCCGCGTAAAATGGGCGTGCCGAAAAAGGAGGGGGAGAGAGATGGGGTGGATGGGAGGACATGAAAGAGAGATGGAAGGATCTGCAGACCGCTCGCTGCTGGGGCGGTCCGGCCGCTTGTTTTCCCGTGCTGCGGAAAATGGGGTCTTCTGGATGGTGATCTTCCTGGGGACATTGAGCATTTTGTCCCTTTTTTCCGCCGGAAGGCAGGCGATACAGACCGGGAGTGGGAAGATCAGGAACCTGGCCCAGGGGCGCAGCCACAAGACCGATGATGGGCTCATGCCCATATGCAGTGTGGATGACGGGCGGGCCCAGGTAGCCTTGACCTTTGAGCTGGCAAAGGGAACGGAGGGGGTGGAGGAGATCCTGTCCATCCTCAAAAAGGAGCAGGTCCGGGCTTCCTTTTTTGTCAGCGGGGACCAGGCGCTGCAGCAGCCAGAGCTGATAAGGGCGATCGCGGAGCAGGGCCATGATGTGGGGAGTCTGGGGCTTAGCGGCGCGTCTATGGTGGGCTTAAGGCAGGAAAAACGCCAGGAGACGCTCTTTGCGGCCCACAGTGCCATAAGCGCGGCGGCCGGGAGGGAGCCGGTGTTTTTCAGGCCGCCTCTTGGGGACTACGACGATCCGCTGATCACCTTGGCCTGCGGGTTGGGGTATCAGCCTGTTCTGTGGGATGTGGACTCCTATGACTGGAAGGACTATGGTACGGAGCAGCTTACGGCCCAGGTCCTGGAAGATACAGCCCTGGCTCCGGGGAGCATCCTGCGGTTCCATTGCGGCGCAAAGTATACCCCGAAGGCCCTGGAGAAGATCTTGCAGGGGCTGAAGGAGAGAGGCATCACCATAACGCCCTTGTCCGGGATGCTCATCCGGGAGGATTACCATCTGGATGAGGATGGGCGGCAGAGGGCGGATGGAAAGGGCTATACAGGGACTTAAGATCGTGATAGGATGATAAAAACAAGCAAGGACTAAAGTAGGAGACACAAAACGTAAAGAGCGAGTGTACAAGATCAAAACAGGAGAGGTCTGGATGAGATGAAAGAGGATGTAAAGAGACAGATGGAAAACAAAATGGGAAGGTTCATCGCGCTGGAGGGGATCGACGGGAGTGGAAAGAGCACCCAGATCCGGCTGTTGGCGGAGCGTCTGCGGCAGGAGAAGATCCCCTGCTATACCACGATGGAGCCCACCGCAGCCCCGGTGGGTTCCCTGATCCGCCAGGTCCTGACTGGGAGGATCGAGATGGACAACAAGGTGATCGCCGCATTGTTCGTAGCGGATCGGCTGGACCATCTTTTAAATCAGGTGGACGGGATCTGGCCCAAGGTACAGGCCGGGACTACGGTGCTCACGGACCGGTATTATTTTTCCTCTTATGCCTACCAGAGCGTGGATATGCCTATGGACTGGGTGATCCAGGCTAATGAGGAAAGCCGGAAGATCCTGCGGCCTACGGTCACGGTCTTTATCGACGTATCGCCGGCCACGGCGATCGGGCGGATCATAAAGAGCAGGGCCAGCCTGGAGCTTTTTGAAGAGCAGTCAAGGCTGGAGGCGGTGCGGGATAGGTACCTGGAAGCGTTTAGGCGGACTGCGGATACGGAAAGGGTCGTCATCGTTGACGGGGAGCGCTCGATAAATGAGATCGCAGAGGAGATCTGGGAGCAGATCGGCTGCTATTTTTAGACGCACATATCCAGAAAGGAACGAAAACCTATGAAAAACTGGCGATCTTGGCCGTTGATGCTGCTCATGGCCGGGCTCATGGTCCTGGGGACAGACCGGCTGGTGGTACACGGGATCTATGCCTGGGCAGTGTCCGCGGCCGCGTACAGGAGGATGATAGTGGAGCTGGCTTTAGTCGGTGCAGCGCTGGCCGTAAGCCTTTGCATGATCAGGGGACCGCGATGGAGATGGACGGCTGTAGGGGCGGTCTGCGCCCTGTTCTTGTGGTGTCATGGGGCATTGCTCCCTATGGCGGCGGCCGGGATCTATCTGGCCTATATCGGTGGGACGGGCTATCTGCTCCGACGCTATATCTTCCGCTTAGAGGTGTCGGAAGGAGATGGATATGGCGCGGATATCCTTCTCGGCGCGTCAATGCTCATCGTCTTGTTTTGTCTTATGTCAGCGGCAGGGGCAGGGGCGATCCCTGTCCTGCGTCTGGTGGCGGCGGTGTCCGGTATAGCGATGCTCCTTTTTTGCGGGTGGAGATATCTCGGCGGTGAGCGTTCAGGAAGGGAGGACTGCGGCGGTGAGCGCGCTGGAAGGGAGAGCCGTGGCGATGGGCTTTTAGGCAGGGTGGGATCTGGCCAGGCCCGTTCGGGCCGGTCAGACTGGCTGGAGGGGCTGCTGCTGGCCTTCATCCTCCTGATGCTCCTTTTACAGGCTGGTCGGATGGGGATCTCCGTGGATCACGATACCCTCTGGTATTCGGTCCGGTCAGAATATATGCTGGACAATGGCCCGAAAGGGATCTATGAGAACATGGGGACGGTCAGCCTAGTCTATACCTATCCCAAGGGCTGGGAGGTGCTGACCCTGCCTTTGTGCGATCTTCCCTCCCACAGCTTTCTGCTGGCCTTCAACCTGTGGGTCACTGCGCTGGTCCTGTACACCGCCTGCCGGATCGCCAGATCGTATATGGGACCGCGCTATGCCCGCCTGGTCCCCTTCCTCCTGTCGGGGATCCCAGGGATCATGAACATGGGGATCTCCGGGAAGACCGACAACATCACCCTGCTTTTGCAGCTGCTCCTCATCCTGTATATGGTCCAGTTTATCAAGGATGGCAAAGGGAGCGGACTGGCCCTGAGCCTGGGGGCGCTGCTGCTCTCCTGGACCATGAAGCCTACGGCGGTGGTGTTCTCCACGGCAGTCTTTGGCGTGAGCGCGCTGTATCTTTTGTGGATGGGTCTGGCGGCTTGGCGGTCACACCATGATGGTGTTGTGCCGGTACGGCTTAAAGGTACGGCAGCGCATCCGCCTGTGTGGAGGATGTGGCTCTCCCTGTGCCTTCCGGCGGCGGCATTGGCCCTCATCTGGTATCGGACCTACTTGTTCGTTGGCGTTCCGGTCACATCCATATTCTCCGGGATCTTCCAGAAGCTGGGCTGTCAGATCCGCTATCCGTTTTTGGTCTGGGATATACCGGATTATGGGGCTAAGCCCACTGTGGCGGCAGAGCTCATGCAGCTGCTCAGGCGGCTCTGCGGTGTGTTCATCCTGCCGGAGGGAGAGGATATGAGCCGGGTCCTGATCTCCTGGTGCTCCCTGTCCGTGGTGTTCTTTGGCCTGCTGTGGGTCTCCTCCCTGGCAGACGGCCGGGAAAGGAGGCAAAACGGTGGAGCGGACAGCAGGGCAGGGAGGGAGCCGGATGGGCCGGACAGGGATGTTTCGCGCCGTCTGATCGTTTACGGACGCAGTCTCCTTGTCGTCATCGGTCTGGCCAGCGTGTACAGCATATACAGCTTAAAGCAGGTGGACGGGAATTATTTTATCCTGTTCTACACATTGACGGTCCTTTATGGCTGCAATGTGATCGCCGGACTGGGGCGGCAGGCAGGAGACTTAGGGCAGACAAAACGGTTCAGGCGGCAGATGGGGATGCTCCTGGCCATGCTGACCGTATTTAACGGCCTGATGCTGTCCCTCTCGAACCTGGCCTGGTCTGTGGGGCTGACCCCGATCGACCTGACCGCAGGCTATCCGGACCATGAAGGAGCGGCGAAAAGGGCTATGGAGGAGAAGGGGAACGGGCAGATCTGGGCGATCCTGAGCGCAGACCCTCAGAACCGGGCGATCGCTTTTGGCGAGCATCTGGAGGTGCTCGCATTTCCCTGCAATGTCCAGTCCTACACCGATATCAGCAGCTCCAGCGGGAACGAGGCCCTGGTGGAGGATGTGGAGGCCTTCAAGACCTACATGGCCTATGCCGGGACCGACTATGTGTATGTACAGGCCGGCTATATGGCAGAGGACTACTTAGGCTTTCAGCTGCTCAGAGACTGCATGCAGGCCGGCATCCTGACGGATATCCAAAGCGAACAGGGGAACATCCTGGCGGTTGTGGACCTAGAGGGCAGGCCGGGGGCGGAGGCGGACGCGCAGCTGGAGGCCTTTGACAGGGCTTATGTCGTAAAAGGGGATGATCCTGGCTGACCGATGATATCGACAAAGGGGCCAGGGGATGCCCGGATAAAGGATCTTGTTCTTAAAAAGCACATGCGCAGGCAGCGCCGGCGCACCGAAGGCTGCCGTGGGACGGTCGAGAAGATCGTCGCGCGGCAGCTTTTTTGCGTCCAAAAGGCACATTGGGCAGAATTGGATACCGGATTTAAAGATAGAGACGGAATAGATCGAAAATAACAGGGGATAAAGGCCTACAGCGCCGGAGCCTGACGGGAAAACCACTGGTTCCCTTGTCGGATCCTGCGATGAGATCCCATTGCGCGTCAGATTTTGGATCGTCTATAATCACTATGTTAGGCGACGGTGACAAATTTCAAGGAGGAGCGATGTATGGGAGACTTAAATATTGCGATCGCAGATGATAATCCGCAGACTTTGGGGAGATTACAGGAGATATTGGAATCAGAGAAAGGCTTTTCTGTGGTAGGAAAAGCAGAAAATGGCGAAGACGCATACAATATGATCGTTAAAACGACCCCGGATGTGGTGCTTTTAGATGTGATCATGCCACGGCTGGACGGGATATCCGTGATGGAGAAAGTGCGAAAAGATGATACACTGAAGAAGATGCCGGCTTTTATCATGGTAACGGCTGCTGGGAGTGAAAATGTGACGGCAGACGCGTTCCGGGTGGGAGCCAATTATTATATCATGAAACCATTTTCCAGGGAGGTGATCGTAGATAAAGTCAGGAGAGTGGGGAGGACAAAGGAGCGGACAGGGAACCGGGGCGAAAAACGCACCGTGAAGCCGTATGTGGATAAAGAGGGATATATGGAGCAGAACCTGGAGAATGATGTCACTCATATGCTGCATGAGATCGGCATCCCTGCACATATTAAGGGATACCAATATCTGCGGGACGCGATCATCATGTCCGTGGAAGACCACGAGATGCTGTCTTCCGTGACGAAGATCTTGTATCCGGCGATCGCCAAGAAGCATCAGACCACGGCCAGCCGGGTAGAGCGGGCGATCCGCCATGCCATAGAGGTGGCCTGGAGCCGGGGACATTTAGAGACCTTGAACGAGCTCTTCGGCTATACGGTCAGCACAGGACGGGGAAAGCCTACAAATTCCGAGTTCATCGCGCTGATCGCAGACAAGATCCGTTTGGATTACAAACGGTTGTGATACGCGCTCGCCGCACTTTATGCGTAGGAGGCCGGGGGGCAGGTACGCCTGCCGCCGGGCGCGCGGTAGTCTGGCGGAGTATCGGCCCGCACGGTAAACGGTCCCCGCCGCATTGTCTTTTGTATCCGCAGAGGCCGTGAAAAGCCGGGAAAAACAGCGTAAGATCGCCAAAAATCTTGAGAATGTGCTTCCTAAAAAGGGAAAAGTATTGTATACTATACCTATCAATTTTGTTGCAAAAGTGTAGCGAGGAGGTTTTTCTTATGAAAAAGATATTATTTGTGGCATCTGAAGCCGTGCCGTTCATCAAGACCGGCGGCCTGGCGGACGTGGCGGGGTCCCTTCCCAAATCCTTCGATAAGGAATATTTTGATGTGCGTGTCATGATCCCCAAATATCTCTGTATCAAGCAGGAGTGGCGCGATCAGCTGGAGTATGTGGATCATTTTTATATGAACTATCTGGGGCAGGATCGTTATGTGGGCATCCTGCGGTATGTCTATGAAGGGATCACCTTCTACTTTATCGACAATGAGAGTTATTTTTGCGGTCCCAAGCCCTACGGAGACTGGTATAACGATCTGGAGAAGTTCGCGTTCTTCTGCAAGGCATCCTTATCCGCGCTCCCGGTGATCGGATTCCGGCCGGATGTGGTCCATTGCCATGACTGGCAGACCGGCCTGATCCCAGTACATCTAAAGGATAAATTCCACGATGGCGAGTTCTTTGCGAACATGAAGTCCGTCATCACGATCCATAACTTAAAGTTCCAGGGCGTATGGGATGTGAAGACGATCCAGCGGCTCTCTGAGCTCCCGAACTACTACTTTACCCCGGATAAGCTGGAAGCCTATAAGGACGGTAATATGTTAAAGGGCGGGATCGTTTTTGCCGATGCGATCACCACGGTCAGCGACACCTATGCAGAGGAGATCAAGATGCCCTTCTACGGCGAGGGCTTAGACGGTCTGATGCGGGCGCGTTCCAACAGCCTGCGGGGGATCGTGAACGGCATCGATTACGAGGACTTTAACCCGGAGACGGATCCGAAGATCGTCCAGAATTATAATGCGAAGAACTTCCGCAAGGAGAAGGTGAAGAACAAGAGAGCCCTCCAGGAGGAATTAGGCCTGCAGCAGGATGAGAACAAGTTCATGATCGGCATCGTATCCCGTCTGACCGACCAGAAGGGTCTGGATCTGATCCAGTGTGTGATGGATGAGATCTGCGAGGAGGATGTGCAGCTGGTGGTCTTAGGGACCGGCGATGAGAAGTACGAGAACATGTTCCGCCACTACGACTGGAAGTACAATGACCGGGTATCCGCCCAGATCTACTACTCCGATCCGCTGTCCCGGAAGATCTATGCTGCCTGCGATGCGTTCCTGATGCCCTCGCTGTTCGAGCCCTGCGGCCTGAGCCAGCTGATGGCTCTGCGCTACGGCACAGTCCCGATCGTCCGCGAGACGGGCGGCTTAAAGGATACGGTAGAGCCCTACAATGAATATGAGGGCAGGGGGACCGGCTTCTCCTTTACCAATTATAACGCCCACGAGATGCTGGGCAGCATCCGCTATGCGAAATATGTTTATTACGAGAAGCGGCGCGAGTGGAACAAGATCATCGACCGCGCCATGGCACAGGACTTCTCCTGGAGGACTTCCGCACTGAAGTACCAGGAGCTGTATGACTGGCTGATCGGGTATTGATCTTGGTGGCGGTGATGAGAAAGTTGTCAGCGATGAGAAAAGCGGCGGCCCGTTGGGCCGCCGATACCACGTGGGGTGAGCAGGCGCGTTATATGGAAGATCCGGACTATATGGAGTGTGTAAAGGATATCCTGGAGCACCCTGTCTTTCAGTCTATGGATCAGTATACCCAGCACGGCTCCACCAGCTGTAAGGCCCACTGCATCCAGGTCTCCTATCTCAGCTACTCTTTGTGCCGGAGGTTTGGCTGGGACTATCGGAAGGCGGCCAGGGCGGGCCTGCTCCACGATCTGTTCCTTTATGATTGGCATACCCATGCGAAAGAGACCGGGGATCACTTTCACGGCTTTACCCATCCCCGGACGGCGCTGGTGAACGCAAGGCGGTATTTTACCCTTTCGCCGGCGGAGGAGGATATCATCCTCTGTCATATGTGGCCCCTGACCGTGATCCCTCCAAGATCCATGGCGGGCATGACCGTGATGTATACAGATAAGGTGTGCAGCGTGACCGAGACCGCTCTCGGGGTCAGAGGGTGGCTGGCTGGCAGGTTCGCTTTAAAGCTCCTGGCGGCTGCGCCTTTGCGTGTAAAGACCCATTGAGCGAGACAAGAGAATGCAGGGCAGGAAGTAGGGTTTTGATGGACATTTGGCAAAAGCTCCTGGCAAACCAGGTATTGATGAGCGCAGTAGCCGGCTGGACAGTGGCCCAGGTGCTGAAAACGATCATCGATCTTATACTCAATAAAAATTTTAACGCGGAGCGGCTGGTGGGATCGGGCGGGATGCCCAGCTCCCACTCCGCGACGGTGTGCGGCCTGACGGTGGCGTCAGGGCTCCGCTATGGAGTGGGTTCCTTTGAATTCGCGGTCAGCTTCATACTGGGGATGATCGTCATGTATGATGCCATGGGCGTGCGGCGGGAGACCGGGAAGCAGGCGAAGCTCTTAAATTCCATCCTGCTGGAAAATCCGTTAAAGCTCAGTGGAGAGGTGCTGCAGGAGCGGCTGAAGGAGTATGTGGGGCATACGCCCCTGCAGGTATGCGCCGGGGCGATATTGGGGATCGGGCTGGCCTTTGCGATCGATCTTCTCTGTTATCCGTAGCATCTCCGAAGATCAGAAAATGAGAGCAGGAACTGCCGGCGCCTGTGAGCGGCGGCAGGAAAAGGGCGCTGCGCTGTCGGGACCGGTCTGGAGGGACGACGGAGCGGGGCGCTTTTTTGTTTGGGTAGAAGAGGGTCTGTCCGCAGGCGTTCAATATGTGTAAAAAAATGGGGATACGTATTGCCTTATTTTGGAAGATGTGATATGCTATCATCATAGTGCTGAGATGTAGGTTGTGTTCTGCTCCGCCCGCAAAATAACAGTTTGACATCTCGCCTATCATATGTTATCATCAAAGAGCGAACAGGTGTTCGCTTAAAAAGGAGGACGACGATGGAGAAGGACGATAGAGCAAAAGCATTGGACGCGGCGATCACTCAGATCGAAAAAGCATACGGCAAGGGCTCTGTGATGAAACTGGGAGCGGCGAACGCAAATATGAACATCGAGACCGTGCCCACCGGCTCGCTGAGCTTAGATATCGCGCTGGGGCTGGGCGGTGTGCCCAAGGGGAGGGTCGTGGAGATCTACGGTCCGGAATCCGGCGGTAAGACCACTGTGGCCCTGCATATGGTGGCGGAAGTCCAGAAAAGAGGCGGGATCGCCGGATTTATCGATGCAGAGCATGCCTTGGATCCGGTATATGCGAAGAACATCGGTGTGGATATCGATGAGCTGTACATATCCCAGCCGGATAACGGTGAACAGGCGCTGGAGATCACGGAGACCATGGTCCGGTCCGGTGCAGTGGATATCATCATCGTGGATTCGGTGGCTGCTCTGGTCCCTAAGGCGGAGATCGACGGCGATATGGGGGATTCCCATGTGGGGCTGCAGGCCCGGCTCATGTCCCAGGCCCTGCGGAAGCTGACTGCGATCATCAGCAAATATAACTGTATCGTGATCTTCATCAACCAGCTCCGGGAAAAGGTGGGCGTCATGTTCGGGAACCCGGAGACGACTACAGGCGGACGTGCGCTGAAGTTCTACTCTTCCGTTCGCTTGGAGGTGCGCCGTGTGGAGTCGATCAAGCAGGGCGGCGAGGTCATCGGGAATCATGTCCGGGTCAAGGTGGTAAAGAACAAGATCGCACCGCCGTTTAAAGAAGCCGAGTTCGACATCATGTTCGGCCAGGGGATCTCCACGGACGGCGATATCCTGGATCTGGCGGCCAAGGAGAGCATCATCGAGAAGAGCGGGGCCTGGTATGCCTATAAGGGTGCGAAGATCGGTCAGGGCCGGGAGAACGCGAAGCTCTATCTGCGGGAGCATCAGGAGATCCGGGATGAGGTGGAAAAGAAGGTGCGGATCCGATATGGCCTCCTGCCGGAAGAGGCGGATCCGGATCCGGCCAAGATAAAAGCCGGAGCCGGACCAGATGGAGGGGACGGGCCGGATAGCTCAGGAGCGGCGGAGGCCGGCGAGAAGAAGCGCAGGCGCAAGACTGCGGTCAATGCCGATGGCGAGACTGAGCTGCTGTTATGATGGTCACCTCTATCCTGTATCTCGATAAGCGGAGGAGCCGCGTCCTGCTGGACCAGGAGACCGCGCTGGTCCTTTATCCGGCAGATCTGCGGCAGTTCCATATAGAGGAAGGCCGTGAGCTGTCAGAGGAGAGCTACCGCCTCCTGGTAGAGACCGTGTTAAGACCAAGGGCATGGGAGAGGACCTTGCGGGCCCTCCAGGTCTCAGATAAGACGGAAAAGGAACTGCGGGAGCTGCTGCATAGGGAAGGTTATCCAAAAGAGGCGATACGGGAAGCGGTCACTCGGGCGGAGCACTATCACTATATCGACGACAGAGCCTATGGACTGCGTTATGTAGAGTACAGGCGCGGGAAAAAGAGTCAGAGGCAGCTGCGCACGGAGATGCAGAAGAAGGGCTTTGCAAAGGAGCTGGTGGAAGAGCTTTTAGAGGCGTATCCGGTGGATGAAAAGGAGCAGGTGCGGCTGCTTTTGGAGAAGAAGGGCTTTCATCCTGGCGATGCGCTGGATGGTAAGCAGTACTCCAGATTAGCCGGTATGCTGGCCAGAAAGGGCTATCCCTATGCTATCATCACGGAAGTTTTAGGCTGTCCAAGCGCTTTTTTTGACTGATCTTATCAGAAAACGCAGAAATATCTCCTTAAATTGTTTAAATTGTCCGAATAGAACGAAAAACACCCGAATATACTTGACATAATACCGAAAAACGTTTAAACTTATAATGTTGTATTCGTACAATGAAAATTAAATAAGGAGGTGCTCCTGTGTCACCGATAGTAGTTGCAGTGACCATCACCATGGTCATCGTTGCTCCTATTACCTGGATCGCGGCTATCGCATACCACAAGAAGACCTATGAAAGCAAGGTCGGTTCTGCGGAAGAGCGGTCCAGAGAAATAATAGATGAGGCGTTAAAGGTAGCAGAGACAAAGAAGCGCGAAGCTCTCCTGGAAGCGAAAGAAGAGTCTTTAAAGACGAAGAATGAGCTGGACAAAGAGACCAAGGAAAGAAGAGCGGAGCTCCAACGCTATGAGCGGCGTGTATTGAGCAAAGAAGAAAATGTAGAAAAGAAAGCAGATGCCCTTGAAAAGAGGGAATCGGGTCTACAGCAAAGAGAGGATGCCCTGAACAAGCGGAGTGCGGAGGTAGATGCACTTTATGATAAGGGGATACAGGAACTGGAGAAGATCTCAGGACTGACCTCCGAACAGGCAAAAGAATTCCTTTTAAGATCTGTTGAAGACGATGTTAAACACGATACTGCAAAATTAGTGAAGGAACTGGAGAACAGAGCCAGAGAAGAAGCAGACCGGAAGGCCAGGGACTGCATCGTGACCGCCATCCAGCGGTGTGCGGCCGACCATGTTGCCGAGACCACGGTCTCTGTGGTACAGCTCCCCAACGATGAGATGAAGGGTCGGATCATCGGGCGGGAAGGCCGTAATATCCGTACATTAGAGACTATGACAGGTGTAGAGCTGATCATCGACGATACGCCGGAGGCGGTGGTCCTTTCAGGGTTCGATCCGATACGCCGGGAAGTGGCGAGGATCGCATTGGAGAGATTGATCGTGGATGGACGTATCCATCCGGCCAGGATCGAAGAGATGGTGGAAAAGGCCCAGAAGGAAGTGGAGGCCATGATGCGTGAAGAGGGCGAGGCCGCTACTCTGGAAGTCGGTGTCCATGGCATCCACCCCGAGATGGTAAAGCTTTTGGGCAAGATGAAGTTCAGGACCAGTTATGGACAGAACGCATTGAAGCACTCGATCGAAGTGGCGCAGCTTTCGGGGCTGTTAGCTTCCGAGATGGGGTTGGACGTGCGTGTGGCAAAGCGGGCCGGCTTATTACATGATATCGGTAAATCAGTGGACCACGAGCAAGAGGGGACACATGTGCAGCTGGGTGTGGATCTGTGCCGGAAGTATAAGGAATCCGCCACAGTGCTGAACGCAGTGGAAGCACATCACGGCGATGCAGAGCCCCAGAGCCTGATCGCTTGTATCGTGCAGGCGGCGGATACGATCTCTGCTGCCCGACCAGGGGCGAGGAGAGAGACCCTGGAGACATACACAAACAGATTGAAGCAGTTAGAGGATATAGCGAATTCCTATAAGGGAGTCGATAAATCTTTTGCCATTCAGGCGGGACGTGAGGTCCGCATCATGGTCATCCCGGAGCAGATCGGTGATGACGATATGGTCTTGCTGGCGCGGGATATCTCGAAACGGATCGAGAATGAGCTTGAGTATCCAGGACAGATCAAAGTTAATGTGATCCGCGAATCACGGGTCACGGATTTTGCTAAATAAGAAAATTAAAGGAGTTTTATGGGCTGTCGTTCATAAAGCTCCTTTTTGCGAGGAGAGCAGCATGGAAAAGATCGGATTTATCGGTATGGGAAATATGGGGAGCGCGATCATGAAGGGGCTTTTGCGCCATGGCTTTGGGTCGGATGATCTCCTTTTTGCCGACGTAGATCGAATGCGCAGTGAGAAGATCGAGGAGGAGACCGGCGTGCGGGCGGCAGCGTCTGGCAGGGAGTGCGCAAAACGGGCCGGATACTTGGTGCTGGCAGTGAAGCCGCAGTATTACCAGACCGTCTTAGAAGAGATCCGCCCTGTGACCAGGCCGGAGCAGGTGATCATCTCGATCGCCCCGGGAAAGTCGATAGAGGATCTGAAACGAGCATTGGGGCAGGACCGTAGGATCGTCCGGGCCATGCCCAACACACCTGCGCTGCTTGGAGAGGGCATGACCGGTGTCTGCTATGATGCCTCCTTGTTCACCCAGGAGGAGAAAGAGGTCCTCCATAGGTTCTTTACCTCCTTTGGTAAGATGGAGGTCGTGGAGGAGAGGCTGATGGACGCGGTCGTATGCGCCAGCGGCAGTTCCCCGGCATATGTTTATATGATGATCGAGGCTCTGGCAGACAGTGCGGTGAGATGTGGGCTGCCCAGAGATAAAGCCTACCAGATGGTCGCGCAGACGGTGGCGGGCAGCGCGAGGATGGTCTTAGAGACAGGCATGCACCCTGGTGCGCTAAAGGATATGGTCTGCTCGCCGGGCGGCACCACGATCGCCGCTGTAGGCGCATTGGAACAATGGGGCTTCCGGAACGCCCTGATGAAGGCAACGGATGCCTGCTTTGAGAGATGCAGGAGTATCTGATATATGGCGTTTGTAAAACTATATGCTTTTGATAAAATGGAGGATCGATATGGAAGAGAAGAAGAACCCCCCGGTCGTTCGTTTAGGGAGGGAATTGCGCTATCAGGGAACGATCTTGAAGATCTACGAGGACAAGGTGATCGCCAACGGCCATGAGTGCAGGTGGGACTTTATCCACCACGACGGGGCCGCAGCCGTCCTTCCGGTCACGGATGACGGGAAGATCTTGATGGTGAGACAGTACAGGAATGCCCTGGACCGTTTTACTTTGGAGATCCCGGCAGGGAAGCTGGATGAGCCGGGGGAGCCTACCTTAGAGTGTGCAACAAGGGAGCTGGAGGAAGAGACCGGTTTTAAGACAGAGAACATGGAATTTCTGATCAGCGTGAACACAACGGTTGCGTTCTGCGATGAGCATATCGATATCTATGTGGCACGGGATCTGAAGCCCTCCCACCAGCATCTGGACGAGGATGAGGATATCCAGGTAGAGTGCTGGGATCTGGATGCGCTGAAGGAGCTGATCTTTGCGGGCAAGATCACCGATGCCAAGACGATCGCCGCGATCACCGCCTATGCCTGCAAGTATCGTTCATGACAGGTAGGACCTCCTGCATAGGATTATCCATAAGAGGATAAGATCGCAGGAGGTATTTTTATGAAAAAAGGAGTCCGTCTGTCCATTGACGGCAAAAAGATCCTCCTGTTCTGTTTTTTGGCCGGGATCCTCCTTGGGACACTGGTCGGGAACATGGGGGCGGATAAAGCGCCTGCATATGGGATGGGACAGAACGGGATGGGGCAGACAGGGAGCACGGGGGCAGGCACAGGCACCGGAAAGATCCTCCAGGAGCTCGAAAGAAGGGGGATGTCGGACCGCCCATGGCGCCGACAGGCGGGGGATCGGGAAAAGTTTTGGTATATCTGTCGGCAGCGGCTGTGGGAAGGGGCTGTAGGATGGCTTTTGGGGCTGACCGTCTGTGCCGTGCCCTGTTTTTGGGGGATAGCAGGATATATGGGCTTTTCAATGGGATGGGTCATCGTCTGCTATACCGCAGGATGGGGGCTCTTAGGCCTCCCGCGTTTTTTCTTATCCTGCTTTCCGCAGTGGCTGTGTTACCTGCCGGCATGGTATCTCTTTATCTGGCTGGGGTTCAGACAGCCGGTGCGGATCAGGCTGTTCCCGGCGTTGCTGGCATTTGGCCTGCTCTGCATCGGAGCCGGTGCGGAGGCATTTGCGAATCCCTTTTTTTTAAATTTGTTATAGCGGCCTTTCGAGGCCTTGTCCCTATGAAGGATGAAACCGGGAAGAACGATATATCACGATCATAGATGAGGATAGGATCATGTTAGAGGATATAGAAAGTTTTATAGACTACTTAAAAGAGATAAAGAAAGCATCGGAAAATACGCGGATCTCCTACCGAAGGGATCTTTTGCAGATGTGTATGTATCTAAAGGAGCAAGGGATCGAGCGAACGGACAAGGTGACCAGGACCAGCCTGGATCTGTATCTGCTCTACCTGGAAAAGGAGGGAAAAGCCACGACCACGATCTCCCGTATGCTGGCCACGATGAAAGCCTTTTTTCACTATGAGGCTGGCGCCGGGATCATCAAACAGGATCCGGCAGAGCTTCTAAAAGCGCCGAAGATCCAAAAGAAGATCCCCAGGATCCTCACAGTAGAGGAGATCGATGCTTTGCTGGCTCAGCCTTCCGGGAGGAACGCGAAGGAGGTCCGGGACAAAGCTATGCTGGAGCTTTTATATGCCACTGGTATACGGGTCTCCGAGCTGGTCCATCTGGAGATGGCGGACTTAGATATGTCCATCGGCTTCATCACCTGCCGGGACGGGAAGCGGACCCGGATGATCCCCTTTGGGAAGAACGCGAAAAAAGCGCTGGCCGTATATCTGGAGGAGAGTCGAGATACCCTGCTGAAGGGCGGCGACACATCCTGGCTGTTCACCAACTGCAGCGGACAGCCCATGAGCCGGCAGGGATTTTGGAAGATCATCAAATTTTATGGGGAGAAAGCAGGGATACAGGGAGATATCACGCCCCACAGCCTGCGCCACGCCCTTGCAGCCCATCTCCTGCGGAACGGAGCGGATATCCGTGCTGTACAGCGGATCATGGGCCATTCCGATCCGACCACTACACAGATGTATACGGCCTGCTACATTGAAAAAAACGCGGCTGGCCAGGAAGAGGACCGATGAGGAAGGGGCGGTATGCCGCAAAGGGGCTGCCGCAAGACAGCCGCCGATACAGGCAGCGTTTTGCGGCAACCTCTTTCCTTTTGGGCCGGGAAGGCTCTCTGCGCAAGCGGATCCCTTGACCGGTCCGCGTAAAGTCACTTCTTTTGGAGCATCGTCTCGATGTATGCCAAGATCAGAGGAGCCACGCCCTTTGCCTCATTTTTTACTATGGGCTCCCGCATGTAGTAGTCAAAGGTCCCTTCCCGCAGCTCTCGATTGCCGAGGCCGGCCACCAGGCAGATGCCGTCAAGCTGCAGCTCTCCGTTCTCTTCGGAGAGGTATCTCCTGCAGATCCCCTTAAAAGCTTTTTCACCATATGGGAAGTAATTTTCCTCCAGGAATCCTAAGCGCACGCTTTTCATGATGGCGTAGGCGAAGATCGCGGAGCCGGAGGTCTCCAGATAGTTGGGCTTGATCCCGCCCCGGTTCACCACCTGATACCACATGCCGCTCTCCTCATCCTGATAGGGGAGCATGGAATCGATCAGCTCTTTGTAGATCTGGTCTAACCGGGCTTTCTTATCCGATAAGTCTGCCGGCATGATCTCCATGGTATCGATCAGGGCCATAGCGTACCAGCCCAGAGCCCTGAGCCAGAAATTATCGGAAAGACCGGTCACCTTATCGCACCAGAACATCTGGCGGGAATCATCGTAGGCATGATAATACAGGCCGTTCCTGGTATCCCGCATCAGGTCGTAAACGTTTGCGAACTGAGAGCAGATATCGTTGCAGTTCGTACAGTCATTGTACGTTACTTCGTACTGCATATAGAAAGGCTGGGCCATGTAGAGCCCGTCCAGCCATACCTGATCGGGATAGATCAGTTTGTGCCAGAAATTTCCGCCGGAGGTCCGGGGCTGGGTCTTTAGCTGGCTATAGACCGTGTCGATCGCTTTTCGGTATTTTTCTTTCCCGGTGAGGGCATATAAGTCGAACAAGGTCTTTCCGGCATTCACGTTATCCAGGTTGTGATCCTTTGGATCGTAGGATTGGATGGAGCCGTCCTCGTTTACGAAAAAGTCGATGAAGTCATCGGCAAACTGCAGATAGCGCTCATTTTTTGTGATGTGGTAAAGCTCGATGATGGCTTTGATCATACAGCCGTCCATATAGTTCCAGGATACCTTCTTCCCGGCGTGGATCTTTTCCAGATTCCATATGGGCGCCTGTGGCGTGCTCTTTTCAAGGAGCTGGTGGATGTATCGGTCTAAGATCTCCATTTCTTCTAATCCTCCCTTTTCTGTGATCTATCAAAGATCGGTTATGCGGTCCGCGGCAGCTGAGGCTTTGCGATATCGGGCTGGGACATCATCTGCCGGCATCCGGCACTGGATAGCTGACAGATCGGTAACGTTTGCAAGCGATAATGATAAAAAGATCCCGCGCCACGGTACTAGGCCTAGCTTATCACAAAAACAAGGGGAAAGGAATTGGATATAAGTGACAAAAAAAGCAACGAAACATATATAAAATGACTAATTGACAGATATGTGACACAATGGTATGATAAGATTACAGCGGAAAGACATGCAGGTTTGCTTAAGATCACCCGAATGTAAGGGCTTACAAAAGGCAAATGTGCATAATTTTTAAAAACGACTTGCAAACCTTTGCAAATCTGATCGAAAGAGAGATCATGGGGACCTTTTTCTGGGAAAGGCGAAGGGTGCAGGCAAGGAAGGGAGAAGCATTATGAAAAAGAACATCAAAAAAGTAACTTCATTAGCGCTGGTCGCAGTCATGGCCGCTTCTTTAGCGGCATGCGGCGGGGGCGGAAGCTCTTCCGGCGGCTCTGGCGGTCAGAGTGCCGACGGAGGTTCCGGCGACTCTGCAGACGGAAAGATCACCCTGCGGTTTTCCTGGTGGGGCGGTGATTCCAGGCATGAAGCTACAGAGAAGGCGATCGCAGCCTTTGAAGCAAAATATCCGGATATCCATGTGGAGCCCGAGTACGGCGCCTGGTCCGGCTGGGAGGAGAAGCAGTCCATGAACATCATCGGCGGGAATGCCGCGGATGTGCTCCAGGTCAACTGGAACTGGATCGAGTCCTACAGCCAGGGCGGCAAGAACTTTGCAGATCTCCACCAGTATGAGGATGTGCTGGACTTAAGCCAGTTCCCGGAGGATTCCCTTGCGCAGTGCGAGGTGGACGGGAAGCTGATGGCAGTGCCAGTGGCGATCACAGGCCGTCTCTTCTATTGGAATAAGACTACATTTGACGAGGTGGGCGTCGATCTGCCTACGGACGAGGCTTCTTTAAGGGCGGCAGGGCAGGCCTTCGCCGCATATGACGCGGACTATTACCCATTGGCTTTAGGCGAGATGACGCTGCGTGAGCATAATCCATGGATAAGGGCTAAATCTCTTCCCAACAAA
>CAJUSS010000001.1:0-32575 GCA_910588895.1 uncultured Lachnospiraceae bacterium | reverse complement strand
ATCTTCCTGGTCTATTACCTGGAGTCCAAGTATGGAAAAGCATGGGTGGAAGATAACCAGATCCAGTACAGCGAGGCGGAGATCCAGGAGGGCCTGGACTTCATCACAAGCCTGGAGACGGACCATGTGATCCCGACTCTGGCAGTCCTTGCAGGAGATATGGCCGATTCACTGGATAAGAACGCCAAATGGATCGACGGAAAGTATGCCGGCATCCTGGAGTGGGATTCTTCAGCCAGCAAGTTCCAGCAGGCGATCGTGGAGAGCACCAATAAGCCAGGCCAGGAATTCGTGATCGGCGACTTCATCAAGCTGGGCGACCATGACGGCGGCTTCACCAAGATCTCCATGGGATTATCGGTAGCAGCCAGCTCTGCACATCCGAAGGAAGCGGCTATGCTGATCGACTTTTTGCTCAACGATCCGGAAGGCGTGGAGATCTGCGGCAGCGAGCGCGGTATCCCCTGCTCGGCAGCGGCATTAAAGATCATGGATGAAAAGGATCTTGGCGACGCTCTGGTAAAGGATGCGAACGCAAAGGTGGTAGGCTTCAGCAAGTTCCCCTTAGATCCCAAATTTGAGCACAACGACCTGAAGGCAAATCCGGACGGCGTATATTATAAGGTATTCGGCAAGCTGAGCGCGGGGCAGATCGATCCTGCAGGCGCGGCAGCAGAGTTAGTAAAAGGCATCAATGAATGTATGGGGAACTGATCGGTCCCTGTAGATCGGACAGCATGAAAGGACATAAGCCGCCGGGTGATCTGTAAGGCCCGGCGGTTTGTATGCGAGGACGTGCAAACGATCACAAATGCCCTTTGACCGGATGTGTGAAGGCGTAAGACGGCGGGGCGATAGGAGTGTTTATGAGGGGTGTGTCAGATATACCGCTGGCGGAGCTGCCTTCCTACGCGGAGCAGGATACACGGTCCGGTGGGAAAGCGCATTACAGCCAGATCGTAGCCAGGTTTAAGGAGGCGGATCCTTTGGATCTGCCGGGCCTTAACGCTCTGATCGATACCATCGGTCGGATGTCGCCAGAGATATACGAGCATTACAGGAGCCTGCAGGATCTGTTCCGGGAAAATATCCGCAGGCTCCTGGGATCGATCTGTCAGCCGGATGGGAGCTATCAGACGGCGACGGATGAAGAACTGCGGCAGCTTAAGGACTGTCTGCAGAAGGCCTGCGCAGACCATACACTACTGCGGGAGAAGTACCAGGATCTGACCATCCGGTGCGTGCCTTTAGAAGGCGCCCACCCCGGCAGAGCGCCGGAGGATGGTCGGCATCCGCGGACGGATGAAAGAAAGATAGGAGGTAATATATGAATAAGAAAGGTGGGTTTTCTCAGTTCCTCTCAGAGAATATGGGGTTTATCTACATCATCCCCTGGCTGATCGGGTTCTTACTTTTTAAGGTGTATCCCTTTGGGTCCTCCTTGGTCTACAGCTTCACGGACTATGATCTGTTCAATGGGATCGGCAAGTCCGGCATCATGAACTATCAGACCATTTTTACGGACAGCGATATCCTCCGTGCATTTGGTGTGACCTTCAAATATGCGATCTTCGATGTGCCCTTAAAGCTGGCCTTCGCACTGTTCATCGCCTATATCCTGAACTTTAAGCTAAAAGGCGTGAACTTTTTCCGTACCGCTTATTATATCCCTTCCATCCTGGGCGGTTCCATCGCGATCGCGATCTTATGGCGGGCGGTGTTCAATACCGACGGTCTGATCAACGCGGTGGTCAAGGTATTCGGCGGAGCGCCGATCAACTGGATGGCCAGCGCCAACGGGGCTCTCTTCGTCATCGTCCTGCTGCGTGTGTGGCAGTTTGGTTCTGCCATGGTCATCTTCCTGGCGGCTCTAAAAGGCGTATCCCAGGATATCTATGAGGCGGCCTCGATCGACGGCGCGGGGAAATGGACCCAGTTCTTCCAGCTGACCGTTCCGATGATCACACCGATCATCTTCTACAACCTGATCACCCAGTTATGCCAGGCTTTCCAGGAGTTCAACGGACCGTTCCTGGTGACCAAGGGCGGCCCCAACGGCGCTACGACCCTGATCTCCGTCCTGATCTACAACAATGCGTTCCTGCGCCATAAGATGGGCATGGCCTGTGCCCAGGCATGGGTCCTGTTCGTGATCGTGGGCGTGATGACGGCGATCGCTTTTGTGAGCCAGAAGAAGTGGGTCTATTATTCGGATGAAGATGGGAGGTAGGATAGGATGACAAGAGAACAAAGAAGACAGATCAGTACCGTTGTCCGCTATGTGCTGCTGATCGCAGTGGGCATCATCATGGTGTATCCTCTGATCTGGATGGTGGGCGCTACCTTTAAGACCAATTCGGAGATCTTTACCAGCGCATGGTTCTGGCCAAAGAATCCCGTGTTCGACGGCTACAATGAGGCCTTCAAGAGCTACGGCGGCAAGATCAACCTGCTGACATCCATGCTGAACACCTATAAGATCGTGATCCCCAAGGTGATCTTCACCCTGCTGTCTGCTACGATAACCGCATATGGTTTTTCCAGGTTCGAGTTCAAAGGGAAAGGGCTGTGGTTCGGCCTGATGCTCTCCACGCTGTTCCTGCCCCAGGTCGTATTGAACGCGCCCCAGTACATCATGTTCAACAACTGGGGATGGACCAATACCTATCTGCCTCTGGTGATCCCGTCCCTGTTCGCAGCAGACACATATTTTGTGTTCATGCTGGTGCAGTTTTTGCGCGGTATCCCCAAGGAGCTGGAGGAAGCGGCGAAGATGGATGGCTGCAACTCCATCCAGACCTTGTGGTATGTGATCGTGCCCATGTTAAAGCCGACCCTGGTATCCTGCGGCCTGTTCCAGTTTATGTGGACTTCCAATGACTTCCAGGGCCCGTTGATCTACATCGCGGACATGACCAAATATACAAACTCCATCTATCTGCGGATGTCTATGGATGGGGATACCGGCTTCCAGTGGAACCGTATCCTGGCTATGTCATTGATCTCCATCATCCCGTCGCTGATCGTGTTCTTCTTGGCGCAGGATTCCTTTATCGACGGTATCGCGGCAGGCGGCGTCAAGGGCTGATCAGCAGACGGCATCCATTTGGGGATGGTCCCTGCATTCCCGGACAGGGACTGTCCGCGTCGGTTTTTGATCTTTTCGGTTGAAAAGCGGTCGGCAGACAGAGCTTCAATATGACATCGCGCAGAACTGCGCACCAGATGACGTGTAAGGGCAGGCGTGAAATATGGCAGACCGGCATGGCTGGTCAGGACAGCTGCAGGCAGCAGCTGCGGTCATATTTTGCGCCTGCATCTGTTTCATAGAGTATAGGGTTTAGTAAGGAGGGAACTATGGGTCTGAACATCGTGTTTAAGAACGCCAGATGCGCGGTCCTGGAATATATGGATGGCAGCATCTTTAGCCTGGGCGAGAGCGCCCAGATCATTGTCAACGGAAAGGCGTGGGGGGAAACGGATCGGGTGGTCTTCAGCCTCCATGATCTGAAGCCTCAGACGGTCTACCGGGTGGAGCTCTGGCGGGAGGGGGAACGGCTGGCGTCGACTGCGCTCACCACGGACTATGAGTTCGTGACCCTGGACGTCAGGGATTTTGGCGCGAAAGGGGATGGAAAGACCGACGATACACCGTTCATCCAGGCTGCCATCATGGCCTGCCCCAAGGACAGCCGGGTTCTGATCGGCGCAGGCCAGTACCGGATCGCCTCCCTGTTCCTGAAAGATGATGTATCGATCGAGCTGGCGGAAGGGGCCCGGCTAAAAGCCTTTACAGACCGGACACGGTTTCCTGTGTTTCCGGCTATGATCCAAAGCTATGACGAAGAGGATGAATATGATCTGGGAACATGGGAAGGGAATCCTCTCCCTATGTTTTCTGGAATTATCACTGGTGTAAATGTAAAAAACGTGGTAATCTATGGGAGGGGTATCCTGGATGGCTGCGCCAGCTTTGAAGAGGGCAACTGGTGGCCGGACCATCGGACCATGAAGACAGCTTTCCGCCCCCGGATGATCTTTCTCCATCACTGTGCGCATGTGGTGGTCCAGGGGATCACGGTGCAGAACAGCCCGGCGTGGAACATCCATCCGTATTTTTCGGATCATCTGCGCTTTATCGATCTGAACGTGCTGAACCCAAAGGATTCGCCAAATACAGACGGTCTGGATCCGGAATCCTGCCGGGACGTGGAGATCGTCGGCGTATATTTTTCTTTAGGGGACGATTGCATCGCGGTGAAATCTGGAAAGCTTTACATGGGATCCAAGTACCGCAGGCCCTCCAGCGGCATATGCATCCGCCAGTGCTGTATGAGGGACGGCCACGGATCGGTCACCTTGGGCAGCGAGATGGCAGGGGGGATCCGCGATCTGGTGGTGAAGGATTGTCTGTTCCTCCACACGGACCGGGGCCTCAGGATCAAGACCAGACGAGGACGGGGGAAGGATGCCGTCATCGAGGGGGTCGTATTTGACCATATCCGGATGGATCATGTGATGACGCCATTTGTGGTCAACAGCTTTTATTACTGTGACCCGGACGGCTATTCGGAGTATGTAAGGACAAAGGAGGCGCTGCCTGTGGATGCGCGCACGCCGGATATCCGTTCCCTCACCTTTCGGGATATATGGGCCGAGAACTGCCACGTGGCGGCGGCTTACTTTTACGGGCTTCCGGAGCAAAAGATCGGAAGGATCGAGATGGAGGATGTGCATATCACCTATGCGGATCAGCCAAAGGCGGATATACCGGCCATGATGGAGGGGGTAGCCCCCATGGCCAAAAGAGGGATCTATGCGAACAATGTAAAGCAGATGATCTTGAAAAACGTTGTGGTGGAGGGACAGGAGGGTCCGGCCGTCACGTTGGAAAATATCGACTGGACAGGGGGCTGACGTACAGGCCGCCTGGTGATGGAACGTGCCATCAGGGGAAGGGGGAGATGGTTTATGGCGGTCACGATCAAAGACGTAGCAAAGGCGGCGGGGGTTTCCTATTCTACAGTCTCCAGAGCCTTAAATGGGATCGGTTCGGGGAACAGCGAGAGGCGGCAGAAGATCCTCAAGATCGCGGAGGAGATGGGGTATATGCCGAACCGGGCGGCCATCAGCTTAAAACTGTCCCGTTCCTATAATATCGGCCTCTATTTTTCTACGATCAGCAGGATGTCGTCGCCCTATGTGCTCCACGAGGTGCTGATGGGGGTATACAGCATCACCGGTAGCCAGTATAATGTAGTGGTAAAGGGGATCGACATGCATAAGCCGGGGACCTTGAATCCCAGCTTTTTTGACGGGATCATCGTGCTGTCCCAGCGGAACGAGGATATCCTTTTTATCGAGGAGGTACACGAAAAGGATCTGCCCATGGTGATCATCTGCCGCACGGTCTTTTATGACGCGCCGAATGTGACCACAGATGAGGCGGAGGCCATGGGGAAAGCCATGGACCTTTTGATCGAGAACGGGCATCGGAGGATCTGCGTGATCGAAGGGAACGCCAATCTAGACTCCACCAAGGAGCGTCGTAAGGGCTGGCGGGTCTCCATGCTGCGGCACGGCTTAGATTCGGATGTGGTCCCGGTGTACCAGGGGAACTATCGGTACACCAGCGGCTATCAGGCCACCCAACAGATCCTGGCTAAGGAGGAACGGCCCACGGCGATCCTCTGCTTTAATGATGAGATGGCCTTTGGCGCCAGGAACGCCATCTATGAGCACGGCTTGACCGTCCCTGGGGACATCTCTCTGACCGGCTTTGACAACTGGGATCTGTCCGGTTATGCGAACATGAAGCTGACCACCGTGGAGAGGAACATGGGAGAGATCGCCAAGGAAGGGACCAGGGTGCTCCTGCGCAGGCTGGAGGAAGGCATCGTGGACAACAGCAGGATCTATCTGGAGAACAAGCTGGTGATCCGGGAGACCGTGAAGGACTTGAACCTGCATGTGTAGGTCTCCAGGGCCATAGGGCTATGGATCTGCAGATGGGGATAGAGTATATAGGCATAAAAAGATACCAGGAGGATGGCAGAGATGAAGAGAGTAGAAGATTATGTAAGGAGCATACCAGACTTTCCGGAGCCGGGGATCATCTTCAGGGATGTGACCACGATCTTGCAGGATGGGGAAGGGCTCCATCTGGCGATCGACAAGCTGATCGAGATGGTGGACGGGATCGATTTTGACGTGGTGGTAGGACCGGAATCCAGAGGGTTCATCTTTGGCGTTCCTGTGGCCTACGCTCTCCGAAAAGGCTTTGTCCCGGTCCGCAAAAAAGGCAAGCTGCCCTGTGAGACCATCTGTGCAGAATACGACTTAGAATACGGGAGCGCTGTGATCGAGATGCACAAAGATTCCATCAAGCCCGGCCAGAGGGTGGTGATCGTGGATGACCTGATCGCCACGGGCGGCACGATCGAGGCGATCACCAAGCTGGTCGAGCAGCTGGGCGGCCAGGTGGTGAAGATCTGCTTTGTCATGGAGCTGGCAGGCTTAAAGGGCAGGGAAAAGCTGAAAAACTTCGATGTGGGGTCTGTGATCACCTACGAAGGAAAGTGATGAAGAGCGGTCGCGGTGAGGACCGGAAAGATACAGGGGAGCTGGCGGGAGTGCGCGGTTCCCCATTTCTGTTTTTTGATGGGGGAGCTTGGGGAGGGGATAGAGCCTTTCGCGGCAAGGTATGGACCGTTTGTTATGTGGAAATCATATGGTTATAAGGAAAGATCGTGCTGCGCCCGCGCTTTTAAGACTTTTACTTGCATTTTATGACAAATAAAATTATAATAGCAGGATAACCGCATGATATCTTAGGGAAAAGGCAGGTGGGAGGATCCATATGACAGAAAAGAAGATAAAAGAAGATCTGGATATCGAGCTAGAAGCACCGGCATCTTTTACCGATCCCGAAGAATTATATAAAGACCTGATCAGGGGGATCTGCAGGTATCATCCATCTACCGATATCCGCATGATCGAGAAAGCATACCAGGTGGCTGTACAGGCCCATGAAGGGCAGAAGCGGAGATCCGGTGAGCCTTACATCATCCACCCGATCTGTGTCTCGATCATCCTGGCCGACTTAGAGATGGATAAGGAGACGATCGCGGCGGCTATGCTCCACGATGTGGTGGAGGATACGGCCATGACCCTGGAGGAGATCCAGGAGGCCTTTGGGGCGGAGGTGGCGCTGCTGGTGGACGGCGTGACCAAGCTGACCCAGCTTTCCTGGTCTGCGGACAAGGTGGAGCTGCAGGCGGAGAACCTGCGGAAGATGTTCCTTGCCATGGCAAAGGATATCCGGGTGATCTTGATCAAACTGGCGGACCGCCTCCACAATATGCGGACCATGCAGTTCCAGGCCCCGCATAAGCAGAAGGAGAAGGCAAGGGAAACGCTGGACATCTATTCACCGATCGCCAACCGGCTGGGCATCTCCAAGATCCAGGTGGAGCTGGACGATCTGTCTTTGCGATACTTAGAGCCGGAAGCCTATAAGGACCTGGCGGAAAGGATCTCCTTAAAGGAAGGCTCCAGAGAGGTCTTCGTAAAGGAGATCGTAGATGAAGTCAAGCAGCACATGGAGAACGCGGATATCCAGGCCAAGGTAGACGGGCGGGCCAAGCATCTTTTCAGCACCTATCGAAAGATGGTGATCCAAAATAAGACTCTGGACCAGATCTACGATCTGTTCGCCGTTCGGATCATCGTGGCTTCGGTAAAGGACTGTTATGGGGCCCTGGGTGTGATCCATGAGATGTATAAGCCGATCCCCGGCCGCTTTAAGGACTATATCGCCATGCCGAAGCCCAACATGTACCAATCTCTGCACACCACCCTGATCGGCAGCAACGGACAGCCCTTTGAGATCCAGATCCGCACCTATGAGATGCACAGGACGGCGGAGTACGGGATCGCTGCCCACTGGAAATATAAAGAGAGCGGCAGCGGACAGGTGGCTGCCGGCAGTGAGGAGGCGAAGCTGAGCTGGCTGCGGCAGATCCTGGAATGGCAGAGGGATGCGGACGACTCCAAGGAATTTCTGAATCTGCTAAAGAGCGATCTGGATCTGTTTTCCGACACGGTCTACTGCTTTACCCCTTCCGGAGATGTGAAGAACCTGCCCAGCGGCTCCACCACGATCGATTTCGCCTACGCGATCCACAGCGCGGTGGGCAATAAGATGATCGGCGCCAGGGTCAACGGAAAGCTGGTGACCATCGATTACGAGATACAGAACGGGGACCGGATCGAGATCGTCACATCGCAGAACTCGAAAGGCCCCAGCCGTGACTGGCTGGCTTTAGTCAAGAGCACGCAGGCGAAGAATAAGATCAACCAATGGTTCAAGACGGAACTGAAAGAAGATAACATCATCCGCGGAAAGGATATGATCGACCGCTACTGTAAGACCAAGGGCATCGTTTACTCCGAGATCAACAAGCCGGAGTATATGGAAAAGGTGATGGCCCGGTATGCTTTTAAGGATTGGGATTCGGTACTGGCATCGATCGGCCATGGAGGTCTGAAAGAGGGCCAGGTGGTCAATAAGATGCTGGAGGAGCTGAACAAGAAGAAAAAGAAGGAGATCAGCGATGCCAGTATCTTAAATGAGCTGACGGATATGAGCGGTAAAGCGCCGGTGGTGGCAAAGCGGTCCGGCAGCGGCATCGTGGTCCGGGGGATCCATGATCTGGCGGTCCGTTTCTCCAAATGCTGCAGCCCGGTGCCGGGAGATGAGATCGTAGGCTTCGTGACCAGGGGGAGAGGGATCTCCATCCACAGGACCGACTGTATCAACATGCTGAACCTTCCGGAGGATGAGCGTTCCAGGATGATCGATGCAGAGTGGCAGAAGGAGCAGATCGAGAGCGGAAAGACTACCTATTCCACAGAGATCAAGGTATATGCCAATAACCGTATCGGTCTGTTCGTAGATATCTCTAAGGTATTTACGGAGAAGCAGATCGACATCACCTCTATCAATGTGCGGACCAGCAAACAGGGGAAGGCGACGATCACCATGTCCTTTGATATCCACAGCGTGGAGGAGCTGAACCGTCTGATCGACAAGATCCGGCAGGTGGAGAGTGTTTTGGATATCGAAAGAGCCACAGGGTGATGCCTGGCTGCAGGAGCAAAGAAGATGATCAAGGCTTTCCGGAGATATCCGGGGAGCTTTCCTTATATGAGGCGGAACGCACCGGATCGCAGAGGGGCGCGGATCGGGGCAGCAAGCGCAAGGAGCAGGCTCCCGGAAAGGTGCGGGCGCAGGACCTTGATGAAGGAAAGGGAAAGGAGATACAAGATGGGGAGATTGACGGTCAAGAACAATGTGATCGGACCGATCGGCACCAACTGTTATATCATATTTGAAGAGGGCAAAAAAGAGGCGGTGGTCATCGATCCGGCAGCGGATGGGGCGTTCATCCTGGCGCAGTGCAGGAAACTGGGCGTAGAGCCGGCGGCCATCCTCCTGACCCACGGACATGGAGACCATATCGGGGGTGTGTTGGAGCTTAAGCGCGCTTTGGAGATACCGGTCTATGCGGGGGAGGCGGAGAGAGCGCTTTTAGCCGATCCTGCCCTGAACCTGTCCCCGGATTTAGGGGGCGCTGTGTCGGTGAAGGGAGTAGAAGGCCTGCAGGACGGGCAGGAGCTCTTCCTCCTGGGTCATAAGTGGCAGGCGATCGCTACGCCGGGGCATACCGCAGGAGGCGTATGCTTCTATCTGGAGGAGGACAAGCTCCTTTTTTCCGGGGATACCTTGTTCCACATGTCCTATGGACGGACCGACTTCCCCACAGGGGATACCAGAGCGCTGATCCGTTCGATCACAGAAAAGCTCCTGGTCCTGCCGGAGGACGTGGTCGTCTATCCGGGCCATGAGAGCCAGACGACGATAGGGGACGAGAGGCGTTATAACCCATTGGCCGGATATCTGGGACGTTGAGCGTTAGGAGGAGCTAGTCATGAAGATCGGACTGTGGCTGGAAGAGGATGCGTTTGAGCAGGACATCCGTGAGCTCTTGATGGCCTTTTATCCAGGCGCGTCCTTTGTCTACGGGGGGCGGGAGGAAAGGAAAAAGGCATGTCAGGCAGAGGACGGGATGGGACCGGACCTGGACATGAAGGTAGAAGGCGTGTTCCTGGAAGGAAGATCCAGATACAGACTGCGGATAGAGCGGCAAAAGGGCCGGGCGGCAGAGTATACAGAAGCACTGGCAGAGGGCTGTGCGGCATGGGAAAAGGGTTTTCGTGAGGCGATGGAGGATGAGCCATTTAAGATCGATCCAATGGACCGGAAGGATAGCAAGGATAAGATCAAGCGCAGGCTGTATTTCCTCCTGGCGCTGGATACAGGGAGGCTTTTGCCCTGGGGCTCCCTGACCGGGATCCGTCCGGTGAAGATACCGGAGAGAAAGCTGGCGGAGGGCTGGGAGGAGGAGAGGATCTCTTCTTATATGGAAGAGCATTATCTGACCGGGAAAAAGAAACGGGACTTAAGCCTGAAGATTGCCAAAGAGGAGAGAAGGCTCTTGCGTGCCCTGGACTATCACAAGGGGTACAGCCTATATGTGGGGATCCCCTTCTGCCCCACTACCTGTCTGTATTGCTCCTTCACCTCCTACCCGATCGGCAAATGGAGGGGGCGGCTGGACGAGTATCTGGATATCCTGGAGCAGGAATGCAGGATCGTACAGGCGCAGATGAGGGAGAAAAAAGAGCTCCAGACGATCTATATAGGCGGCGGGACCCCGACCTCTCTGCCGGAGGAACAGCTGGAGCGGCTTTTGGACATGGTCTGTACCGTCTTCGATCGTTCCGCTCTGCGGGAATTTACAGTGGAAGCGGGGCGGCCGGACAGCATCACCAGAAGGAAACTGGAGATCTTAAAGGCGCATGGTGTGGGCCGGATCTCGATCAACCCCCAGTCCATGGACCAGGAGACCTTAGACCTGATCGGCAGACAGCACACGGTAGGGCAGGTCCTGGAGGTCTTTTCTATGGCCAGAGAGCTTGGGTTTGATAATATCAATATGGATATGATCTTAGGACTGCCGGGAGAGGGGAAGGAGAAGGTGTCAAAGACCCTGGAACAGATCCGCTGCCTGCACCCGGAAAGCCTGACGGTCCATTGTCTGGCCTTAAAGCGGGCGGCCAGGCTGAACCTGGAAAGAGAACGCTATAAAGGGATGCTCCTTGCAGACGGCCCTATCCTGGAGGAACTGGTAGAGCTGGCGGCCCAGGAGGCCCGGGCGCTGGGGATGGTGCCCTACTATCTGTACCGCCAGAAAAATATGGCCGGGAACTTAGAGAACGTGGGCTATGCCTGCGGCGATAAAGCCTGCCTTTATAACATCCTGATGATGGAGGAGAAGCATACCGTGATCGGCTGCGGGGCCGGGACCACCACGAAAGTGGTCATCCCGGGCGAGGATCGGGTGGAACGACTGGAGGATATCAAGAACATCCAGGAGTATCTGCCGCGGTATCAGGAGGTGCTGGATAAAAAGGAGCGTTTTTTGCAGTTGCATATCCGGTGAGGATGTGTAAACTAGATAGAGGAGACAGCCATCTTTTTGATGCAGGCGCATGTGCGGATCGATATCTGCAGAGGGCGGATCGATGTGCGGCAGACAGAGACCGCAGGCTTATAAGAGCGCGAACGTGCGTAAGATGGCAGGAATGGAGGAAGGATAATGACATTGAAGAAAAAACCGGTCACCGGTATGAAGGATGTCCTGCCTGCAGAGATGCAGATCCGGGAATATGTGATGGAGAAGATTCGGGAGACGTATAAAAGCTTTGGCTTTTCCCAGATCGAGACCCCTTGTGTGGAGCATATCGAGAACCTGACCAGCAAGCAGGGCGGGGATAATGAAAAGCTGATCTTTAAGATCTTGAAAAGGGGGGACAAACTGGATGTGGCGGCGGCCCAGAACGAGGAGGATGTGGTGGACGGCGGTCTGCGCTATGACCTTACCCTCCCCCTCTCCAGATACTATGCAAACCATGCGTCTGAGCTGCCCTCGCCCTTTAAGGCCCTGCAGATGGGGAGCGTGTGGCGGGCGGATCGGCCGCAAAAAGGGCGGTTCCGTCAGTTCGTCCAGTGCGATATCGACATCTTGGGGGACCCCACCCCATTGGCGGAGATCGAGCTGATCTTAGCAACCACCACCGCTTTAGGGAGGATCTGCCCTGAAAACTCCTTTACGGTCCGGATCAATGACCGGGGGATCTTGAAGGGCATGGCCGCCTACTGTGGTTTCCCGGAGGAGTCTTATGACCAGATCTTCATCATCCTAGATAAGATGGATAAGATCGGGATGGAAGGCGTCAAGGAGGAGCTCATGGAGGCCGGGTTCGCAGGAGGGCAGGTAGAGGAGTACTTAGGGCTTTTTGCCGGCTGCGGAGCAGAGAGCGCCGGGGAAAAAGCTTCGGAAAAGGTCCGTCAGCTGGGGAAGACCCTGGCAGAGGCAGGCGCTGTAGAGGCCGGGATACCGGAAGGCCTGGCCCACATCATGGATACGGTGCAGGATGTGGCGGAGACAGAGTTCCGTTTGTTGTTCGATCCCACCCTGGTCCGGGGGATGTCCTATTATACCGGCACGATCTTCGAGGTGGCTATGGAAGGCTTTGGCGGATCTGTGGCAGGCGGAGGCCGTTATGATAAGATGATCGGAAGGTTCACGGGGATGGATACGCCGGCCTGTGGGTTCTCCATCGGGTTCGAGCGGATCGTCACGATCTTGCTGGATCAGGGCTTTACAGTCCCGGGAGCGGGGGGGAAGAAGGCCTACCTGTTTGAAAAAGGCGTGAGCCAGGAGGTATTGAGCCAGGTGCTCTTAGAGGCATCCGCAGAGAGGAAGGCCGGCGTCCAGGTGCTGGTAGCCCAGATGAATAAGAACAAGAAGTTCCAGAAGGAACAGCTGATGAAAGACGGATATGGACAGTTCAGAGAATTTTATCGGGATGCGTTGAAACGGTAGAGCCCTGTCCGCAGGCAAAGAGATGCGGTCGAGGCGGAGGATACAGGGCAGCGGCGGGGCGCATCGGCAAAAGAGAGCAAGAGCGGTGACAAGCCTGGGGCTAAAGGACAGGCTTCTTGCGAAAAGGATAAATGGACGGACAGAGAGCAGGATAGGGATGCAGACAGAAAACAGGAGGACAGATCATGGCTGAGTCGATGAGAGGATTGAAGCGCTCCTACCGGTGCGCAGAGGTAACAGAGGCGCATATAGGGCAGACCATCACGGTGATGGGCTGGGTGCAGAAGAGCAGGAACAAAGGCGGGATCATTTTTGTGGACCTGCGGGACAGATCGGGGATCTTACAGATGATCTTCGAGGAAAATGATTGTGGCGCTGAGTATTTTGCCAAGGCGGAGAAGCTGCGGAGCGAGTTTGTGGTGGCGGTGACCGGCCGGGTGGAAAAGCGGTCCGGTGCGGCGAACACGCTGCTAAAGACCGGGACGATCGAGGTGCGGGCAGAGAGCCTGCGGATCTTATCGGAGTCCGAGACACCGCCCTTCCCCATCGAGGAAAATTCCAAGACCAAGGAAGAGCTGCGCTTAAAATATCGTTACCTGGATCTGCGCAGGCCGGATATCCAGAGAAACCTTATGACCAGGAGCAAGGTGGCGATCTTGACACGTCATTTCCTGGCAGAGGAAGGTTTTCTGGAGATCGAGACGCCCACCCTGATCAAGAGCACACCGGAGGGGGCCAGGGACTATCTGGTGCCCAGCCGCGTCCATCCCGGCTCCTTTTATGCGCTGCCCCAGTCGCCGCAGCTGTTTAAGCAGCTCTTGATGTGCTCCGGCTATGACCGCTATTTCCAGCTGGCCAGATGCTATCGGGACGAAGACCTGCGGGCGGACCGCCAGCCGGAGTTCACCCAGATCGACATGGAGCTGTCTTTCGTGGATGAAGAAGATGTCATGGATGTGAACGAGCGCCTGGTGCAGACACTGTTCAAGGAGATCTGCGGCGTGGAGATCGCGCTGCCCCTTCCCCGGCTGACCTGGAAGGAGGCCATGGACCGCTTTGGGTCCGATAAGCCGGATATGCGCTTTGGCATGGAGCTCAAGGATGTGTCGGAGGTGGTAAAGGGCTGCGGATTTGCGGTGTTCAAGGGCGCGCTGGAGGCCGGCGGCTCGGTCCGGGGTCTGTGCGTGGAGGGACAGGCCGGCATGCCCAGAAAGAAGATCGATGCTCTGGTGGACTTTGCCAAGGGCTATGGCGCCAAGGGTCTGGCTTATCTGGCTGTCCAGGCGGACGGATCTTACAAGTCCTCCTTTGCTAAGTTCATGACGGATGAGGAACTGGCCGGGCTGGTGCAGGCTATGGGCGGAAAGGCCGGGGATCTGCTGCTCTTTGCGGCGGATAAGGATAAAGTGGTCTATGATGTGCTGGGCGCGCTCCGCCTGGAGTTGGCAAAGCAGCTGGATCTGATCGGCGAGGGGCAGTGGAAGTTCCTGTGGGTCACGGAGTTCCCCCTTTTAGAGTATTCGGAGGAGGAAGACCGTTTCGTGGCCAAGCACCATCCCTTCACCATGCCGATGGACGAAGACCTGCCGCTCTTAGACACGGATCCTGGCGTGGTGCGGGCAAAGGCCTATGATATCGTCCTAAACGGCACGGAGCTGGGCGGCGGCTCGGTGAGGATCCACCAGGCGGACATCCAGTCCAAGATGCTGGAGGTCCTGGGCTTTACCCCGGAGCGGGCCAATGAACAGTTCGGTTTTCTGCTAGAGGCCTTTAAATATGGTGTCCCGCCTCACGCCGGGCTGGCCTACGGACTGGACCGTGTGGTGATGTGGATGGTAGGCGCGGACAGCATCCGGGATGTGATCGCTTTCCCCAAGGTAAAAGATGCCTCCTGTTTGATGTGCGAGGCTCCCACGCCTGTGGAGGAAAAGCAGCTTGAAGAGCTGGGCATCGCGGTGGCAAAAGATCCGGCCGGAGAGGAAACGGCAGGTACAGAAAGGGACAAGTAGGGAAAAGGCGGGCAAAGAGAATGTCAAGTATAGAAAAAGACAGATAGAGAGTCAAAGACAGAGAAAGACAGATAGATCAAGAGAGAAAGGCCTGTGTGTGATGGAACGGAACGTGGATCTTCTGGGAGGAAAGATCCTCCCCTCATTGACAGCGTTAGCGCTGCCGATCATGGCCACCTCTCTGGTGCAGACGGCCTACAGTCTGACCGATATGGCCTGGATCGGCAGGGTGGGGAGCGGTACAGTGGCTTCCGTGGGAGCAGCCGGGATGTACACCTGGCTGTCCTCCGGTCTGGTGACGGTGGCCAAGATGGGCGGCCAGGTAAAAGCCGCCCATTCGATCGGAGAAGGAGACCGGGAGCGGGCAGGGGCCTATGGAGCCGGAGCGATCTGGATCACCCTGCTCTTTTCGCTTGTGTTCGCGGCGGTCGTAAATCTCTTTGCAGAGGAGCTGATCGGTTTTTTCGGCCTTCAGGATGAAAAGATCATAAGGGATGCGGTGGTCTATGTGCGGATCACCTGCGGGCTGATCGGATTTCCCTTTTTGAGCCAGACGCTGACCGGATTATATACGGCAGCGGGCAACAGCAAAACCCCCTTTGTTGCCAATTGCATCGGCATGGCTGCCAATATCCTTCTGGATCCGATCCTGATCTTTGGGGCGGGGCCGATCCCACGTCTGGAAGCGGCAGGCGCGGCTGTCGCCACAGTGACGGCCCAGGCCCTGGTGGTCCTTGTGCTCCTTCTGGCAGCGGGAAAGGACGAGGTGCTGTTCCCCTATATCCATATGAGGGAGAAGCTCCCGCCGGGCGTGATCCGGTCGATCGTCCGTCTGGGGCTCCCGGCAGGGATTCAGAGCATGTTCTACTGTATGATCTCCATGGTCCTGACCCGCTTTGTGGCGGCCTGGGGCGAGATGGCCGTGGCGGCCCAGCGGGTAGGCAGCCAGATCGAATCGATCTCCTGGATGACGGCCGAGGGCTTTGGGACGGCGATCAACGCTTTTGTGGGACAGAACTACGGCGGGAAAAAGTCCGACCGGGTCAAAAAAGGCTATATGAGCGCATCCCTGATCGTTTTTTTATGGGGGAGCTTCACCAGCGCTCTGCTGATCTTCGGCAGCCGGCCGCTGTTCATGCTCTTCATCCGGGAGGAGGCGGTGGTCCCGCTGGGGATGGATTATCTACAGGTCCTGGGGGTCAGCCAGATGTTCATGAGCATGGAGATGATGACAAGCGGTGCGCTATCCGGCTTGGGAAAGACCTTCCAGTGTTCGGTGATCACCGTGCTCCTAACCGCCGCCCGCATCCCCCTGGCGATCCTGTTGGGAGGGGCCTGGGGCCTGAACGGGATCTGGTGGGCCTTCTCCCTCTCCAGCATCGCGAAGGGGATCGTGTTCTTCCTATATCAGATGGTGGTCTTGCGAAGGCTGGAGTGACGATAACTTTTGTTATCTTGTGTAAAAAGGGTATGGACGAAACCATGATTTTATGAGAAAATATAAGAAAGTATGGTGTGATATATTTAACAGACTGCTGGGGCGGATATCGATAGATATATCATAGACATACAAAAAGAGCACCATCAAGAAACTACATATCTGAAAGGAGTTTTAACACATGATCTATTCAAAAGAAGTTGAAGAAATGTGTACCGTAGCGCAAGGAGTGCACCATGGCTGTGCCCCGATCCCGGAAGAAGCAAAATGGGTCCAGGCGAAAGAAGTAAAAGACATCTCCGGTCTGACACACGGTATTGGCTGGTGTGCTCCGCAGCAGGGCGCGTGCAAGCTGACGCTGAACGTGAAAGAGGGCATCATCCAGGAAGCGCTGGTGGAGACGATCGGATGTTCCGGTATGACCCACTCCGCAGCCATGGCAGCTGAGATCCTTCCCGGCTTAACGGTTATGGAGGCTCTGAACACGGACCTGGTATGTGACGCGATCAATACCGCTATGAGAGAGCTGTTCTTACAGATCGTCTATGGACGTACCCAGAGTGCGTTCTCCGAGGACGGCCTGCCTGTCGGCGCCGGACTGGAAGATCTGGGCAAGGGCTTAAGGAGCCAGGTCGGTACTATGTATGGAACCTTAAAGAAAGGTCCTCGTTATCTGGAAATGGCAGAAGGCTATGTGACCGGTATCGCCCTGGATAAGGACGATCAGATCATCGGGTACAAGTTTGTGAGCCTGGGCAAGATGACCGACTTCATCAAGAAGGGCGACGATCCGAACACCGCTTACGAGAAGGCTTGCGGACAGTATGGACGCGTAGACGATGCAGTCAAGATCATCGACCCGCGCAAAGAGTGATAAAGGAGGACGTAGAAGATGGCTTTATTCGAATCATATGAGAGACGTATCGATAAGATCAATGAAGTACTTGGCAGCTATGGCATCGCTTCCCTGGAAGAAGCAGAGAAGATCACCAAGGATGCCGGCTTAAATGTTTACGACCAGATCAAGAAGATCCAGCCCATCTGCTTTGAGAACGCTTGCTGGGCCTACACCGTAGGCGCCGCTATCGCGATCAAGAAGGGCTGCAAGAAGGCTGCTGACGCAGCGGCAGCGATCGGCGAGGGCTTACAGGCATTCTGTATCCCCGGTTCCGTTGCAGATACCCGTAAGGTAGGCTTGGGCCACGGCAACTTAGGCAAGATGCTCCTGGAAGAGGACACAGACTGCTTCTGCTTCCTGGCAGGCCATGAGTCCTTCGCAGCAGCAGAGGGTGCGATCGGTATCGCGGAGAAGGCCAACAAGGTCCGTCAGAAACCACTGCGCGTTATCTTAAACGGTCTGGGCAAGGATGCGGCGAAGATCATCTCCCGTATCAACGGCTTTACCTTCGTAGAGACCGAGTACGACCCCTACACCAATACCGTTAAGGAAGTCGAGCGCATCGCTTACTCCGAAGGCCTCCGCGCAAAGGTAAACTGCTATGGTGCCAACAGCGTTCCGGAAGGCGTTGCGATCATGTGGAAAGAGAACGTAGACGTCTCCATCACCGGTAACTCCACCAATCCGACCCGCTTCCAGCATCCGGTAGCCGGTACATACAAGAAGGAGCGGAACGAGGCTGGAAAGAAGTACTTCTCCGTAGCTTCCGGCGGCGGCACCGGCCGTACCCTGCATCCCGATAACATGGCAGCAGGCCCGGCTTCTTATGGTATGACCGATACATTAGGCCGTATGCACTCCGACGCACAGTTCGCAGGATCCTCCTCTGTTCCGGCGCACGTAGAGATGATGGGTCTGATCGGCGCAGGCAACAACCCCATGGTAGGTATGACCGTAGCTGTGGCTGTCTCCATCCAGGAGGCGGCTGAGGCTGGGAAATTTTAAGTAAAAGCTGAAAAACCCTTGATCCCAGGGCATTCCAGTCGATCTCCTTTTGTCTGGTATGCCCTGATCTTTTCTGTTGCTTGAGATCACTTGACTGAAAACCACTCTTACTTGAACAGAAAGGAACGTGGACCATATGAAAAAGATCATGCTGGCTGTATGGGGCATAGCGCTAGCGGCAGCCATCACTGCCTGTGGAAAAAGTGCCGAGGGACCAGCGCGAGCTTCTGTGACCCAGGCAAAACGGGAAGAAATCGTAGCGGTCTGGAAGGCCGCCAATGAAAAGACAGCGGCCCTTACCTCTGTGGCTCTGTCTGCTTCCATGGACAGTTCTGTGCGATCTGGGGAGGAGAGCTTCCAGGCCAGCATGGATACAGAGATCCTCCTGGATGAAGCGGGCCAGGAGGATATGACATGCCTCTGGAATACGGACGCCAGTCTGGATAAGGGATCGTCCATAGAGACGACAACCTTCTATGCTAACGGTTATTATTATATGGATCTTCCAGAACAAAAGCTAAAATGCGCCCTGTCACCGGAACAGATGGAAGAGCAGTTTGAAAAAATGATCTCGGTCTGGGATCTGGATCCGGACTGGATCACGGATATTTCCATAGAAGAAGAGACCGACAGCCAGATCATCACCTTTGCGGGAGAAGCGGGAAAAATAGAGGAATACCTGAAACGGTCCATGGAATACAGCAAAAGCCCCATGGCAGATATGAAAATGAAGGTAGAAAAGAACGAGGGAGAAGTTATAGTAGATCAACAGGGATACATGAAGAGTCAGATCCTGAAAGTGGAACTGACTCTTGAGATGGATGGTTCCCAAATAGATATGTCCATGAATATGAAACTGGTCTACCATTGGCCAGGCGAGACCGTGCCGGTCGAGCTTCCATCCACGGACGGTTATACGGAGGTAGATACAGAAAGCCTTCTCAATATACCTTAGAAGAAGTTGGATGATGTAGGGTGTTTGGCCTTGCAGATATCACATGGTCAGCACCCAGAGTATGAGCCTTATCATTTCCTTGAAACAGGGCAGGAGACGGACGCAGAGGCGCTGTTCCGATGTGCCGGCGGTCCGGGGAGTGTGAACTGGGATACTGGCTGGGGAGACCATTTTGGGGGGGTGGCCTGATCCCTGAGGCGGCAGAGGAGATGCTCCGCCGTGCGTTCAAAGACCTGGATATAAAAACGATAAAAGAGAAACACCGGCCTTATGGGCCGGTGTTTCCGGGAAATAATAGGTACAAAATAAGAAAATGTTGGGGGGGACCGGAGGGCCAAAAGCCCTTCCGGCATGAGTATGAAAAAGCTTACTAGGCTGTTACCCTTTCGAGTAACTATAAACAGTATAGCGTAAGATCGTGTCTAAAGTATGTCGGTGAGATTTAAAATTTATAAATTTACGAAAGAAAACCTTACTAAACGAAAGGAAAGCTTACCAAAAAAGAAAGAACAAAGACAAAAGTATGAAAAGAGACGGCGGCTGCACTGGAAAGCCGTCGGTACGGCAGACCTGGCGGACTGCAAGAGCGGAGCAGTTCGACGGGAGGCGTCCGGGGCAGAGAGGATACATAAAAAACCGCTGGCTGGCACCAGCGGCTTTTTAGGAATGGTAGGTATAAATAAGAAAATGTTAAAGGGGGGCCGGACGGTTTTCACACCGTCCGGTATGAGTATGAAAAAGCTTTGTGATCTCAAGTTATAAAAACTTGAATCAAAGGCCTGTTGCTCTGTTGAGCAACTGCCTATAGTATAGCCATAAAATGTGACAAGAATGTGGACATACCCTGTAAAAAGTATAAAATTTATAAAGAAAATCTTACCATAGACCGAAGATCCGTTCTTTTAGCCAGATCGTCGCCCTTTTTCTGCAGTTTTCAATGTATTTTTTACTTGCTATAGAAAGTGAACGGGGATATAATGTATTATCAGGCCCTATGACGCGACCGGATAGTGTGACAGGATATAGGGATAAGAAAACGATATGGACAGATAGGGGGAGCTTATGTTCTTGCTGTTTTTTTGCGTATGGCTGATCTTGAACGGGCGGATCACGGCAGAGATCTGTATCCTGGGGCTGGCCATCGCGGCGCTGCTGTTTTATTTTATCTGCCGCTTTATGGACTATAGCATAAAAAAGGAGCTTTTGATGTTCAAGCTCACGCCTTGGTTCGTACGGTATTTTTGGGTGCTCGTGGAGGAGATCGCCAAGGCGAACCTAAACGTTTTAAAGCTGATCTTGTCACCGGATACAGAGCCGGAGCCGGCGATCGTGTACTTTGATATCGGCCTGCGGACCGGGATCGCGAAGGTGATCCTGGCCGATTCCATCACATTGACCCCGGGGACGATCACAGTCGCTGTGGAGGGAGACCGGTTCTGTGTCCATTGTCTGGACTGGGAGTTCGCGGAGGGGATGGAAGAGTCTGTGTTCGTCCGGCTCCTGGAGGAGATGGAGAGGATCTATCATTCGATGTGGCCGGAAAAGGCCGGCGGGCAGATGCCGGGGAAGGCTGCAGAGGATGAGAGAGGGGCCGTGGACGGGACAGAGAAGATAAATGAAGCCAAAAAAGAGGCAGCGATAGAAGAGATAGCGGAGGAGGGAGCGGGATGGAATTGATCGGGCAGGCATATGACTGGCTCTTGACGGGGGCGGTCATCCTATTGGCAGTCTTGATCATATGCAGTGTAGTCCGTTCGGTCCTGGGCCCCAGGATAGCGGACCGGATCATCGCGGTCAATATGGTGGGCACCATGATCATCATGATCATCGCGATCTTGTCGGTCTATCTGGAGGAAAATTATCTGGTGGATATCTGTCTGATTTACGCCATGATCAGTTTTCTGGGCGTCGTGGTGCTCTGCAAGGTATATACGGGCGTGTATCTCCAGAAGAAGAGGATGCATGCAAACATGCGGGCGATCGAGGAGAACCTGCGCCATCAGCAGAAGGATGGCGGCCAGCAGGCCATGGCAGAAGATCAAAGGATGGACGAGCGATAGCTTCAAACCGATAGGAACGTATAGAAATGGCATGGGCATTGATAGAAGTGAGATGGCGCAGAAAAGCGGCATGAGCGCGTAGAGAAAGGAGTGGTGGGATGTTCTGGCAATGGTGCAGGTTCGGTCTGGCAGCTGTCTTTTTGCTGATCGGTATCGCCTTTATGATCCTGGCAGTGTTCGGGGTGAACCGGCTGAAAAGAGCATTGGACCGGATGCACGCGGCAGCTTTGGGAGATACGCTGGGGATCCTGTTCGTTTTTTTGGGACTGATCTTGATGAGAGGGTTTTCCTTCGATTCGTTAAAGCTGTTCCTGGTGATCTTATTTTTTTGGATGGCCAGCCCGGTGTCCGGGCATATGATCAGCCGTCTGGAGGCTATGACCGATGAGGAGCTGGGGGAGATCCGGATCATCCGAAGGGACGGGCAGGGGAAAAAGGACCAGACGGATAAGAGGGATAAGAAGGAGGCGCAAAGGGATGAAGATATTTGAGATCATATTGCTGGCCTGCCTGATCGTCTGCGCAGTGTCTGTGAGCGTCACAAAGGATCTGCTGACATCGATCGTGATCTTCATGTCCTACAGCCTGATCATGTGCGTGATCTGGGTGCTGCTCCAGTCCCCGGATCTTGCGATCACGGAGGCGGCTGTGGGAGCTGGCGTGACCAGCATCTTATTTTTTGTGACGCTGAAAAAGATCCGGGCGATCCGAAAGGAGGAGCAGGATGAGCAGAAGGAAGGATGATCTTGCAGGCAGCCGCTGGATGAAGTTCAAGCGGTGGCTGGATGGGGAAGTAGATCCGCTGATGGCTCCGGACATGGAGACCATGGCACCAGGACAGGTGGCTGCAGCCGTGCGTGCGGATACAGCAGCGCCAGAGCAGGTGGAGGCAGCCACAGAGATGCAGCTGGCCAGTCCCGCAGAAAAGCAGCCGACGTGCTCTGCCGGACAGCGAGCCGCGTCACCGACGAAGAGAAGGGGACAAAAGATCTATGACCGTTTTTATCAGGTGATGTCGATCGTCCTGTGCATGGGCATCATCGCGGTCCTCTTGTGGACGATCGCCTATCTGCCGGTGTTCGGCAATGCGGGGAACCCGGATAATAATGAGGTGTCCGCACGTTATATCGAGCGGGGCCTCCAGGAGACCGGTGCGGTGAACATCGTCACAGGTATGATCTTGGACTATCGGGCCTTTGACACCTTTGGCGAATCCTGTGTGCTGTTCATCGCCTCCTGCTGTGTGCTGGTGCTCCTGCGCATCGACAAGGAGAGCAGCGCAGAAGGGGTACAGGAACGGCTGAAGGCGGCGGATGACCGGCGGTATGAGCCAAAGGAGGACATCATCCTGCAGAAATGCGCGATGGTGCTGTCCCCGGTGATCTTTGTGTTCGGGATCTATATCATCCTCAACGGCCACCTGTCTCCCGGCGGCGGTTTTTCCGGCGGCGCGGTGCTGGGCTCCGGATCGATCTTATATCTGAACGCCTTCGGCTTTGAGAAGACCGAGCGTTTCTTCAACACCAGGACCTACCGCCGGATCACGGTCACAGCCCTGTCCTTTTATTGTCTGGCCAAGAGCTATTCATTTTTTACAGGAGCCAACCACATGGAGAGCGGTATCCCTTTAGGGACGCCGGGGGCGATCTTGAGCAGCGGCTTGATCTTGCCGCTGAACATCTGTGTAGGGATGGTGGTGGCCTGCACCATGTATGCGTTTTACACCCTGTTCAGGAAGGGGGACATGTAAGATGGTATCCCATCTGTTTTCAAATATAGAAGAGACGGTGGCTGTGATCCTCTTCGGGATCGGCTTCACCATGCTCCTGCTCCATCGGAACCTGATCAAGAAGATCTTAGGGATGAACATCATGGACACGGCGGTCTATCTCTTCCTGGCAGCAAAGGGGTATATCAGTGGCCGGATGGTCCCGATCGTGGTGGACGGGGTGCAGGATACCTCCGCCTATATCAATCCGGTGCCCAGCGGTCTGGTGCTGACGGGCATCGTGGTCTCGGTCAGCAGCACGGCGCTTCTGCTGGCCCTGGTCATCCGTATCTATGGACGATATCATTCGCTGGATCTGGATGAGATCTTGATGAAGGTGAAGAAGGAGGAACGGTCATGACCCTGGTACAGAATCTCCCCTTCTTTTCGATCGTTATCGCCATGTTCTCCGGGATCATCTCCTCGGTCCTTACCGGTAAGCAGGCAAGGAACGTGAGCATCGGCGCGATCGTGGTGACTACTTTCATGTCGGCTGCGGTCCTGGCTTTTTGCCTTAAGACCGGAGAGAGCTATACTTATATGATGGGGCATTTTCCGGCACCCTGGGGCAATGAGATCCGGGCCGGCGTTCTGGAAGGCCTGACGGCTCTCCTCTTTGGCGTGGTGATGCTGCTCTCTGTGGTGGGCGGCATGGGACATACCTTTGAGGACGTGGAGGGATCAAAGCTCAATCTGTTCTTTATCGTGATCGATCTGATGCTCAGCTCTCTGCTGGCCCTGATCTATACCAACGATCTGTTTACAGCATATGTGTTCGTGGAGATCAACACCATCGCCGGATGCGGGCTGATCATGATCCGTCAGGTCGGGCGCAGCTTTACCTCGGCGATCCGGTATCTGATGATGAGCCAGTTAGGATCGGGTCTGTTCTTGATCGGACTGACCCTGCTCTACGATGTGACCGGACATCTCCTCATGAGCCCGGCAAAGGAGGCTGTGGCCGCGATCGAGGCATCGGGGAGCTATGAGATCCCCATGCTGGTCATCCTGGCAGTGATCAGCGTGGGCCTTGCGATCAAGAGCGGCCTGTATCCCTTCCACTCCTGGATCCCGGACACCTACGGCTATGCCACACCCACAGCCAGCGCGATCTTATCGGGACTGGTGTCAAAGGGATACATCTTCCTGCTGATCAAGATCTTTTATCGGGTGATCGGCCGGGAGAATGTGATCAACAGCCGGATCGTGAACGTGCTCTTTCTGTTCGGCCTGGTGGGAATGATCATGGGCTCTGTCCGTGCCATGCTGGAAAAGGATACCCGGAGGATGATCGCCTATTCCTCCGTGGCTCAGATCGGCTATATCTATCTGGGACTGGGGCTGGGGACCCAGGACGGAGTGATCGCGGCGATCTTCCATATGTTCACCCATTCTGCAACGAAGGCGCTCTTGTTCATCAGTGCAGTGGGGCTTTATGAGGTATCCGGGGACAAAAAGGACTACTTGAGCCTGCGGGGAGCCGGTTACCGGAACCCTCTCGCAGGGATCGGCTTTACGGTGGGCGCGTTGTCCATGGTAGGCTTCCCTATGCTGTCCGGGTTCATCTCAAAGCTTTTGTTCGCTTCTTCCGCGCTGGAAAGCCCTCATAAGATGCTGCCGACCCTGATCGGCCTGGCTGTCAGTACGGTCCTCAACGCGGTCTATTTCCTGCGGCTGGTGACCACACTGTATTCGCCGGCCACGGCAGGGGCGCTGGTGGGAGAGGTGCGGAAACGGACAAGGGCAGCCCACTGGATGCTGGGTGGGGCGACCTGCTGCTTTATCCTCTTGAACCTGATCTTAGGATCCTTCTCCCAGCCGGTGGTAAGGGCGATCGCAGAGGGATTGGCGATGTTTGAATGATAGTGAAGGAGACCTTTATGGAAGGAAATGTGATATTGCTCCTGCCGGTCCTGTTCCCGATCTTCATGGGGATCTTCGTACTGGCAGGGAAAGGGTTCCGTACAAACCGGAACGCATTGATCGTGGCATCTCTCATGGGCCTGGCGGGAGGACTGATCCTTACGATCCTTGCCGTGGTCGGCGGCGGGAACGGGCTAAAGGTCTGGCAGCTGACGGAGCAAGTGGCTGTTGCATTCCAGGTGGATCGGGTGGGCATGCTCTTTGCCCTTCTGACTGCGGCGGTCTGGCTGCTGGTGGGGATCTATGGGTTCACCTATATGACCCATGAGGAGGACGAATGCCGTTTCTTTGGATATTATCTGATCGTCCTGGGTGTGCTGATCGGGCTGGATCTTTCGGCCAACCTGATCACATTTTATGTGTTCTATGAGCTGATGACCCTGACTTCTCTGCCCTTGGTCCTCCATGAGCGGACCAAGGAGGCGGTGATGGCCGGGTTAAAATACCTGTTCTACTCGGTGGCCGGGGCGTTCATGGCCCTGTTCGGGATCTTTTTCCTGACGACGGTGTGCCGGGATCTGAGCTTTACGCCGGGAGGGATCTTAAGCGGAGAGATGGTCCTTGGACAGGAAAGGCTGCTCTTGGCGGCGGTGTGCTGCATGCTCATCGGCTTTGGGACCAAGGCGGGCATGTTCCCTTTGCACGGCTGGCTCCCCACTGCCCATCCGGTGGCTCCGGCTCCGGCCAGCGCGGTGCTCTCTGGCGTGATCACAAAATCCGGTGTGCTGGCCCTGGTCCGTGTGGTCTTTTACATCGTGGGCCCGGAGCTGATCCGTGGGACCTGGGTGCAGACGCTTTGGATGACCCTGACCCTCCTTACGGTCTTTATGGGCTCTATGCTGGCCTATAAGGAGCCGGTGATGAAAAAGCGGCTGGCCTATTCTACCGTGAGCCAGGTATCCTATATCCTGTTTGGATTAAGCCTGCTAGACCCCACCGCATTTGTGGGCGCATTATCCCATGTGGTGTTCCATTCTCTGGTCAAGAACGCGCTGTTCTTATCTGCCGGAGCGGTGATCTTCACCACCGGATGGACCAGGGTGCGCCAGATGCGGGGCTTAGGCCAGGTGATGCCGGTGCTGCTGGGGTGCTATACGGTGGTCTCCCTATCCCTGGTAGGCATCCCGCCCACCAGCGGCTTTATCAGCAAATGGTATCTGGCGCAGGGCGCGCTCTCCTCCGGGACCGGCGTCTTCAGCTGGATCGGTCCGGCGGTGCTGCTCATCAGCGCCCTGCTGACGGCCGGCTATCTGCTGCCCCTTTCCATAGACGGGTTCCTGCCCGGTGCAGACTTTGATGATAAGGAGATCCGGGAACGGGGGCTTAAGGCGAAGGAGCCGTCTCTGCAGATGCTGGGGCCGGTGCTCATACTGACTGCGGGCGCTCTGCTCTTTGGCTGTTTCCCAGGGCCCTTCTTAGGGTTTCTGCGCGAGATCGCGGGCACTGTATTTTGATGGGAGGGTGAGGGATGGACTGGATATTATTAGCTGTGCCTGCGCTCCTTCCGCTGATCGGCGGCATGACCCTGCTCTTGGTCAGTCAGTTTGACCCCTTTAAGAAAGCGGAGGGAGAGGCGGGGGAACGTTCAAGAGGAGACCGTCTCTTAAGGATCTATGTAGAGGGGATCGCCCTGGCAAACAGCCTGGTCCTCTTGTGGCTGGTCTTTTCTGCTAAAGGGGAGAGCGTTGTCCTGTTCAGGCTTTATGGAGAGTTAAAGGTCATGTTCCGGCTGGACGGGATGGGAAAGGTATTTGCCGGACTGATCGGCGTCCTGTGGCCACTGGCGGTGCTCTATGCCTTTGAATATATGAAGGAAGAGAGACGGAAGGCCGCCTTTTTCTCCTACTACCTGATGACCTATGGGGTCACGGCAGGGATTGCTCTGGCGGGGAACCTGATGACCCTTTATCTGTTCTACGAGCTTTTGACACTGGCTACCTTCCCGTTAGTGCTCTTTCCGATGACCAGAGAAGCGACGCGGGCCAGCCGGAAATATCTGTACTATTCCATCGGCGGCGCGGCGTTCGCTTTTTTGAGCCTGGTGTTCGTGCTCTATTTCTCTTCTACGGGAGATACGGCGTTCCGGGCAGGAGGGATGCTGGATCTGGCAGCGGCCGTCCGGCATAAGGACCTGTTGCTCTTTATCTATATGCTGGGCTTCTTTGGGTTCGGCGTAAAAGCGGTGGTCTTTCCCTGTCACAGATGGCTCCCGCCGGCGACTGTGGCCCCCACGCCAGTGACGGCCCTGCTCCACGCGGTGGCGGTGGTGAAATCCGGCGCCTTTGCGATCCTGCGCCTGACCTATTTCAGCTTCGGCGTGGGTTTTTTGCGGGGGACCTGGGTCCAATGGGCGGTGATGGCCGCAGCTATGGTGACGATCGCCTACGGGTCCACCATGGCAGTAAAGGAGGCACACTGGAAGAGGCGGCTGGCCTACTCTACGGTCAGCAACCTGTCCTATATCCTGTTGGGTGCGTCCATGATGAGCCCTCTGGGGCTGGCGGCTGCCTTGAGCCATATGGTCTTTCATGCGTTCATGAAGATCTGTTCCTTTTTCTGTGCCGGTGCGGTGATGCACCAGACCGGAAAGACCCATGTCTATGAGCTGGACGGCCTGGGAAGGCGGATGCCGGTGACCTTTGGCTGTCTGACGGTGGCCAGCCTGTCCCTTACGGGGATCCCGCTGTTTGCCGGCTTTATCAGCAAATGGAACATCGCCAGGGCGGCCTTTGCCTGCGGGATGGGGTCCGATGGCTCTCTGGGCGGCATGGCGGGAAGCCATGGTGCCAGTGGCTGGCGGTATCTGGCGTTCGGAGCAGTGGCGGTGCTGCTGTATTCTGCCCTGATGACCGGTATCTATATGCTGACCGTGGTGATCCGGGCGTATTTTCCCAAGGTGGGAGCGGCGCTGGCGGTGGCTGGCATTGGTCCTGGCCTGTCCCAGATCGACCGTCGGTCTGGGGCGGATGCAGGGAGATGCGACCCCAACTGGATGATGCTGGTCCCGCTCCTGCTCTTTGCGGCGGCGATCATCCTTATGGGGATCCACTCTGCGCCTTTGATGGAACTCTTTCTGCAGATAGGAGGTGAAGCGGGATGATCGGGATCGGATCGATGACGATGTCCATCCCCGGGTTCTGCGGGTTTGGACTGCATTTTCAGCTGGACGGGTTCCGGCTTGTCTATACTTGTATGGCTGTGCTCATGTGGTCGGTCAGCGGCGTGTTCTCCAGGGAATATATGGCCCATTACGAAAAACGCCGCCGGTACTATGTGTTCTTCTGGATCACCTTTCTGGCTACGGTGGGGGTGTTCCTGTCGGAGGATCTGTATACCACCTTTATCTTTTTTGAGATCATGTCCCTGACCTCCTATGTGTGGGTGGCCTTTGATGAGAGAAAGGAGTCCTTAAAGGCGGCGGAGACCTACCTGGCCGTGGCGGTGATCGGCGGCATGGTCATGCTGATGGGACTGTTCCTGCTCTATGATATGCTGGGGACGCTGAAGATCGATGGATTAAAGCAGGCTGCAGTCCTGGCTCTGCAGGAGGGAGAGCAGCTGCGGCTGTATGCGGCAGGCCTTCTCCTCCTTTTTGGCTTCGGAGCGAAGGCCGGATGCTTTCCGCTCCATATCTGGCTGCCCAAGGCCCATCCGGTGGCTCCGGCCCCGGCCAGTGCGCTGTTGTCCGGGATATTGACAAAGACCGGTATCTTCGGGGTGATCGTGGTCTCCTGCCGGCTTTTTAACAGCGATAAGGCCTGGGGTCTCCTGATCTTTCTGCTGGGGCTGGTGACCATGTTTTTGGGGGCGCTCCTGGCGGTGTTCTCGGTCAACTTAAAAAAGACACTGGCCTGCTCATCCGTTTCCCAGATCGGATTTATCCTGGTGGGTGTGGGGATGTGCGGCCTGCTCACAGCAGCTGGTGAAAACCCCTCGATCGCGGCCAGAGGGACCTTTCTCCATATGGTGAACCATTCCTTGTTTAAGCTGGTGCTCTTTCTGTGTGCTGGCGTGGTCTATATGGACCTCCACGAGCTGGATCTGAACAAGATCCGCGGTTTTGGAAAGGGAAAACCGTTTCTGGCCTTCTGTTTCCTGATGGGGGCCCTGGGGATCGGCGGCATACCTGGCTGGAGCGGTTATGTGAGCAAGACCCTGCTCCACGAGAGCATCGTGGAGTACCAGGAGCTGATCGCAGAAGGGCTGGTCACAGCCGGCAAGGCGGCAGGCAGCTTGTCCAGCCTTAGTCTGGCGGTGGATAGCCTGGCGGCAAGCCGGGGTTTCTGGATCTTTGCAGAATGGGTGTTCCTCCTGACCGGAGGGATGACCGTCTCTTATATGCTGAAGCTTTTCGTCGCTCTTTTTGTGGAGGAGGATCCAGGGTTAAAGGATCGTTTCGCCGCTATGAACGGCCATTATATGAAAAAGGCCGGCAAGGCCGTGCTGCTGATCCCGGCGGTCATAGTCCTTGGCATGGGACTGACCCCGGCCTTTACCATGGACCGTCTGGCTGACATGGGGCAGGGCTTTTTCCTGGCAGGCGGTATGGAGCATAAAGTCCACTACTTTGCCTTGACGAACTTAAAAGGCGGTCTGATCTCCATTGGGATCGGAGCCCTGCTCTATCTGCTGGTGATCCGAAAGCTGCTGATGGGGGAGGCGGACAGAACGCAGATACAGGCCGAAGGGGCCAAGGCTTCGGGAGTTGCCCAGTCCCCGGCTGCGCCGGCGCGCCGGCGCAGCTATCTGGACCGCTGGCCGGACGTTCTGGACCTGGAGACGATGCTCTATCGTCCTATCCTGCAGGTGCTGCTGCCGAATGTCTGTGGCACTGTGCTGGGATGGCTGGACCGCTATCTGATCCAGACCCTGGTGACGATCTTCCTGGCCATCTCCGGCCTGCTGTGCCGGGCCATGGACCAGCTGGCGGACGGAGCGATCCTTCTGGCCAGACGGACCACCCATCGGCAGGTCAGGGTGAAAGCCCAGAAGAAAGACAAGGACCCGATCGAAAAATGGCTGGAGACCGGGCTGGATGGGGTGGCTTGGGAGAGCTTCTCCTTCGGTCTGATGCTTTTTTGCATCGGTCTGTGCCTGACGCTGGGGTATCTGCTGTATACGTTCTTCCGGTATTCATGAGCGGACGGGCAGGAGGTGTTATCTTGATGACGCCTCCTGCCTGCTGCATGGTCACTATCCACACCTGCGCCGGTTGTTGTATAGGTGCAGGCCCATGACCGGTCACCCGCCCGCGATATACCTCTGCAATGAGACTTTCTGGCGTAGGTGTGAAATGTGGCCCACAGCACTCAGCATACAAAAGTTCGACAAGACCGCAGAAGATCCTTGACGGATCCTCCAAATTATGTTATAGTAAACGGGCGAATGGAAGAAACAAGGCCTTTTTTTTGTGCCCAAAAAATGAAAGGCCTACAAAAACGATCACAAGAAAGTGGAGGTGGAAGTCGTGCGCACGAGGATCACATTGGCATGCACAGAATGTAAGCAGCGCAATTATAACATGACCAAGGATAAGAAAGCTCATCCTGACCGGATGGAGACCAAAAAGTATTGCAGATTTTGTAAGAGGCATACGATGCACAAGGAGACCAAGTGATATCTGACGATATCGCCTTTGTACATTTGTAAAGGATGTGAGACTATGGCAGATGTGAGCGAGGAGAAGAAAAGCGCTCCTGCAAAAAGCTTTTGGAAAGGTCTGAAGGCTGAGTTCAAAAAGATCGTTTGGCCGGAAAGAGACACGGTGACCAAGCAGACCGTTGTTGTGCTGACGGTGTCCCTGTTTTTAGGCGTACTGATCGGCGTCCTGGATATGATCTTCAATTTTGGTATCAATCTTATCATTTAATAAGGGCAAAGGTGGAGATATGTCAGAAGCAAATTGGTATGTAGTCCATACTTACTCAGGCTATGAGAACAAGGTAAAGATCGACCTGATAAAGACTATCGAGAACCGGAACCTGCAAGATCAGATCCTGGAGGTATCCGTGCCGATGCTGGCGGTCACTGAGCTGAAGGACGGCCTGGAGAAGCAGGCCGATAAGAAGATGTTCCCCGGCTATGTGCTGGTAAAGATGGTGATGAACCAGGATACCTGGTATGTGGTGCGGAACACCCGAGGCGTGACCGGCTTTGTAGGCCCGGGATCGGAACCTACCCCGCTGAGCGAGGAGGAGATGATGAACATGGGCTTCCAGGAGCTGAGCGAGCCGGAGATGGTGATCGATCTTGAGGTAGGCGATATGATCACCGTGATCGCCGGAGCGCTCAAGGATACAGTAGGCGCGATCAGGACTATCAACAAGAGCAAAAAGACCATCACGATCAACGTGGATATGCTGGGCCGTGAGACCCCCGTTGAGCTGAACTTCAATGAGGTAAAGAAGATGTAGCCACTATGGACGGCAGCGCTGTAGATAGTGACGAGATGTAGAGCGATATCATATCGGCTCTTCTCTTGGGAAGGGCTGGTGGGAGGGAGATCCCCGACAATACCACATAATGTAGGAGGTGCCTAAAATGGCAAAGAAAGTAACAGGTTATATCAAATTACAGATCCCTGCTGGTAAGGCAACGCCAGCACCGCCAGTTGGTCCTGCTCTGGGCCAGCACGGCGTTAATATCGTACAGTTCACCAAGGAGTTCAATGCCAGGACAGCCGATCAGGGCGACCTGATCATTCCCGTCGTGATCACTGTTTATGCAGACAGGAGCTTCAGCTTCATCACCAAGACTCCTCCGGCAGCCGTCCTGCTCAAGAAAGCCTGCAAGCTGAAATCCGGCTCCGCAGTCCCCAACAAGACCAAGGTAGCTACGATCAGCAAGGCTGAGCTGCAGAAGATCGCGGAATTAAAGATGCCAGATCTAAATGCTGCATCCCTGGAGGCGGCCATGAGCATGATCGCCGGCACAGCCAGGAGCATGGGTATCGCAGTAGGCGACTGATAGGAAGATCGGAAAACGTGGGAGGGAGATCCCCCGACAATACCACAGGAGGTTAATGGAATGAAAAGAGGAAAGAGATATGTGGAGGCAGCAAAGACCGTGGACCGTTCCGTCCAGTACGACACTGCCGACGCTATTGCATTAGTAAAGAAAAACGCTTCTGCCAAGTTTGATGAGACGGTCGAGGTCCATATCCGGACCGGCTGTGACGGGCGTCATGCAGACCAGCAGATCCGTGGAGCAGTGGTGCTCCCCCATGGTACCGGCAAGACCGTTCGTATCCTGGTATTTGCCAAGGGACCGAAGGCCGATGAGGCAGAGGCAGCGGGAGCTGACTTCGTAGGGGCAGAGGAGCTGATCCCGAAGATCCAGAACGAGGGCTGGCTGGATTTTGACGTAGTGGTGGCCACCCCGGATATGATGGGCGTGGTAGGCCGTCTGGGCCGTATCTTAGGTCCCAAGGGCTTGATGCCGAACCCCAAGGCCGGCACGGTCACCATGGACGTCACCAAGGCGATCAATGATATCAAAGCCGGTAAG